>DATFXE010000535.1:0-2509 GCA_035258585.1 Roseiflexaceae bacterium
GTATCGCTGATCGTGATCAGGCCGCAGCGGATCGAGTGCGGAGCTTCAGCCTGCGCGCGCTGCTCGTGCTCCTGATATCCCATCTTGCTTATACATCCTTATTAATGCACAAAACGTACTATTGTATGGAATAGCAGTATCGTACCACGAAAACCGGCCGGATGTCCAGATGAAATCGATCGTCAATAGCCCGGCGGTACCGTTTGATACGACGACGATCCGGCTCGTTTTGATGCGACTGTTAAGGCTTGACGAGCGACACGGCTCATGCTATGATCCGCGGCGCTACGGCGATTGTACGCCGGATAGCCTACTTGTCCGGCGCGACGACGCGCCACCGTCGTCAATCTTTTTGCGACAGCCGACCCCTGCGCCGACTGCCCGTCGGCGCATTTTTGTTGGGCGACGGCATGCCGCACAAGCCTCCCACGTCGATCTGCCGGGCGCGGGAGCGTAGTAGAAAGACGGTAGAGTCTATGATTGCTGAATTCAAGCGCCTCCTAGTAGGCCAGCCACTGGAGACAGCGGCGCAGCACGAGCAGCGGCTGAGCAAACGGATCGCCCTGGCGGTTTTCTCATCGGATGCGCTCTCCTCAGTCGCCTACGCAAGCGAGGCGATTTTGTTTGTGTTGCTGCTGGCCGGCGTTCAGGCGCTGCCATTGGTTGTTCCGATATCCGCCGCGATCGTGGTGCTGCTGCTGATCGTCGGTTTCTCCTACCGGCAGACCATTCACGCCTACCCAAACGGCGGCGGGGCCTATATTGTAGCCCATGAGAATCTCGGTGAGGTGCCCGGTCTGGTGGCCGCAGCCTCGCTGCTGATCGACTATGTGCTGACGGTCGCAGTCTCGATCTCGGCCGGTGTCTTTGCGATCACCTCGCTTGCGGCGACCTGGGGCTATAGCGCCCTGGGCGATTATCGTGTGGAGATCGCGCTCGGCTGTATCGCCTTGATCACGGTGATCAACCTGCGCGGCGTGAAGGAGAGCGGCCTGATCTTCTCCGTGCCGACATATGTCTTCATTTTGAGCATGGTCGGCATGATTGTCTATGGTCTGATGCAGGTTGCGGCCGGCGGCTGGACCGTGGCCGAACCGAAGATCGCCGAGGCGACTGCGGCCGTCGAGCCACTCGGGCTGTTTCTGATCCTGCGCGCTTTCGCGGCCGGTTGTACCGCGCTGACCGGCGTCGAGGCGATATCGAACGGTGTGCCGGCCTTCAAACAGCCGGAATCGAGGAACGCTGCGACCACGCTGATCTGGATGATCGCCACGCTCGGCTTTATGTTTCTTGGGATTAGCGTGCTGGCGCATTACTTGGGCGCAGTACCGCGCGAAGATGTGAGCGTTGTCTCGCAGCTGGCCAGCCAGATTGTCGGCACCGGGCCGACATTCTTTATCATTCAGGTTGCCACGGCGCTGATCCTGGTGCTGGCGGCCAACACTAGCTATGCCGACTTCCCGCGCCTGGCCTCGCTGCTCTCGCGCGACCGGTTTCTGCCGCGCCAGTTCTCCAGCCGTGGCGACCGATTGGTCTTCTCGAATGGTATTGTTGCGCTGGGCGTCTTCGCGGCGCTGCTGGTGATAGCGTTCAACGCGCGCGAGCAGGCGATGCTGCCGCTGTACGCGATCGGCGTGTTCATCTCATTCACGCTGTCGCAGTTTGGCATGGTGCGCCACTGGTTGCGCGAGCGCGAACCCGGCTGGCAGCGCAGCGTGGTGATCAACGGCCTGGGTGGGATGCTGACGGCGATTGTGCTGGTGGTGATCGTCGTCACCAAGTTCCAGCAGGGTGCCTGGGCGGTGCTGGTGCTGGCGCCGATCCTGGTGTTGTTGTTCCGCTCGGTTCATACCCACTACATGCAAGTCGCGCGGCAGCTCTCGCTGGAGAAAGCGCCGCGCGTCGAGCCGGTGCGCCGCCACACCGCGCTGGTGCTGATCTCCGGCGTTCACCGCGGGGTTGTGCCGGCGCTGGAGTTTGCCAAGTCGATCGCGCCGGATAACACCACCGCGCTATACGTCGACCTAGATGCCGAGAATACGCGCAAGATCCAGGAGAAATGGGCGCGTTGGGGAGCCGGCATCCCGTTGGTGGTGCTCGAGTCGCCGTATCGCTCGCTGGTGCGGCCGATCCTGCGCTACATCGACCAGCTCGACGCGCAGTACGACGACGACGTGCTCTCGGTGATCCTGCCGGAGTTCATTCCCTCGAAGTGGTGGCAGCATCTGCTGCACAACCAGACCGCGCTGGCGATCAAAGCCGCGCTGCTGTTCCGCAAGGGTGTGGTCGTGATCAGTGTGCCGTACCACCTTGATAACTGAGCAGGCACAAGCTCGAACGCGCTCGGCCACGATCTAGGAATACACGCGAATAATCGGTAGGGTTGCGAAGGGCACCCAGAAGGTAGTCGGTCCCTCGCGCTCCCAGCTTTGCAACAGCTCTGGGCATGTCAGGCAATCGATTTAGGACTTACGCAGTTGGCGTTTTCGCGGGGGTCACCCAGAGGGTA
>DATFXE010000536.1:0-5366 GCA_035258585.1 Roseiflexaceae bacterium
GATGCTGTTCGAGTATACAAGCCCGCCACTGCCGGCCGACACAAACGTATTGATGAATGCGCCAGTTGCGCCGTTGTAACGCTGTATGCCGGTTGGCCCACAGGGCTTTCGATTATAATTTCCATTCACATCACGCAGCATGCAGGTGTAACCACTAAAGGCGACATACAAGTTTCCATCCGGCCCAAAGGCAAGATCCTCAGGCCTAGTCAGGCTATAGTTCCCAGGAACCGGATAAGCAGTCGAACCATTGACAAAGATGTCGATAAACGCGCCGGTTCGCCCATCATAGCGCAACACTTGATCGGACAACGAACTCGCGACATACAGGTTGCCATCCGGCCCAAACGCCATTCCCACCGGGCCATGCAGGCCACCGCTGCCGCGCCGGACGAAGACATCGACAAACGCGCCAGTCCTGGCATCATAACGCAGCACTTGATCGTTACCATAGCTGGCCACGTACAGGTACAACGTCGTGCTGGCGCTGTCGGCCGCTGGAAGCGAACGCAGCGCCGGCAGGCCAAAGGCCAGCAGCAGCGCGGCCACAAGGCCAATAACAGTCCTTGCGATCGTACGTGCCGGCTCGGTGCTGAGCAGGCTGGTTCTGGACGATTGGCTGGATTGGCGCACGGTCATCCTCCCTGCGCATAAGCTGCGACGCTCATTATCGGCTGTTTGTCGAATAGAGTGGAGTTCACTGATCTGTCTCCACCATGCTTCATCATTATGTCTGCCGCGCGATATCCGCCAGCGTCGCATCCGCCACGCGGATCAGATCGGCCGGCGCCAGCAGAATCTCCAGCCCGCGCATCCCGCCGCTGATCCCCACCACCGGCCACAGCTGGATCGTCTCGTCGATATACACCGGATAGGGCTTCTTGGTGGCCAGCGGCGTGACTGCCCCGCGCATATAGCCGGTCAGGTCGAGCACTTCCTTCAGCGGCACCATCTCCACACGCTTGTTGCCCGAGGCCTCGCCCAATGCCCGCAGGTCCAGCTCGGTGCCGGCGGGAATGCACGCCAACAGCGGGCCGCTGCGGTCGCCGCGCGTGATCAGCGTCTTGAACACTGTCTCAGGCGCCATCGCGAGCTTAGCGGCGGCGCGCTCGGCGCTGAGGTCGGATTCGTCGACCTCATAGGCGCGTAGCTCGTAGCTGATACCCGCCTTATCGAGCGTGCGTACGGCGTTTGTCTTCGTCATTCCACCGCCCATTACAGATGAGAGATTGGAGTTTGAACTGCGAGAACTCAATCTCTATTTTCTCGTCTCTGTGTAGTCCATTCCCAGCTGGTCGAACAGAAATGTATACACATCAGTATCCTCGGCGATGCGTTCGTTCAGCGAGGTGCCCATTCCGTGGCCGGTGTTCGCGCTGGTGCGGAGCAGCACCGGCAGCCCCGAGCTGGTCGCAGCTTGCAGTCGCGCCGTCATCTTGCGCGAGTGCGCCGGGTTGGCCCGCCCGTCGTGGTCGCCGGTGACAAGCAGCACAGCCGGGTAGGCCGTGCCGTCCACCACCCGGTGATATGGCGAGTATGCATACAGCGCCTCGAACTGCGCCGGGTTCTTCACTGTACCGAACTCAGTGACATTGAACGCGCCGTTGGGGTCCAGTTCGAGCCGCAGCATATCATAGATACCTACATACGAAACTACCGCGCGGAACAGATCGGGCCGCTGCGTCAGCGCCGCGCCCATGAGCAGGCCGCCGTTGCTGCCGCCCATAATCGCCAGCTGTGCCGGCCGCGTGTAGCCTGCCGCGATCAGGTGCTCGGCCGTCGCCAGAAAATCATCGAAGACATGCTGCTTATTCGTCAGGTTGCCAGCGCGATGCCATTCCTCGCCATACTCGCCGCCACCGCGCAAATTCGCGATGGCAAACACACCGCCCTGATCCAGCCACATGCTAAGGGTCGCATCAAAGAATGGCGAGATGCTAATGCCAAAGCCGCCATAGCCGTACAGGATCGTCGGGTTGGCGCCATCAAGCGCGATCCCTTTGCGGCGCAGGATGTTGAGCGGCACGCGCGTGCCATCTCGCGAGGTCGCGAACTCACGCACCACCTCAACATCGCCAAAATCGGCCGGCGACGTCGTGCGCAGCGCGGTTCGCGCCGGCTCCTCGTCTTCGGGTGTGAAACGAAACCAGGCCGGCGGCGCGGTAAAGCTGTTGCTCAGGAGCAGCACGTCGTCGCCGCCCAGCGCCACCACCTCAGGTACGCACGAAACCGGCTCGATCGGCAGCAGGCCCTGATCGTTGCCGGCCAGATCGTAGACGCGCACCTGCGAGGGGCCACCGTCCAGCTCGGTCACGTACAGCCGCGTATCGGCCGGAGTGACCTTTTGGATCGTAAGATCGCGCTGGGGCACTGTGGTGCGTGCGTGCGCCAGCTGAGGTGTGGCCAGCGGCAAGCGCAGGATCGCGCCTCGTGGCGCGCCCGCTCGCCCAAGCAGGTACAACGCGTTGTCCGCCCCAAACTCGGCTGCTATGACCTGATCTTCGAAGCGGGTGGCCTGAGTCCATTCATCATCAGGGCCCCGCAGGTAATGGGCATATTCCCCGCCGTCACCATTCGCCACGGCCGCCAGCAGGTAGCGCCCGTCGGGTGTCGTATGCAGATCGATCTCGGCGATACGCGGGAAATCCTTGCCAATCACATAGCGATCCTGATCGGTCGAGGAGCCAAGCCGGTGGAAGTAGACCTGCTGGAAGAAGGTGCGGTCTTCGGGCGGGCGCTCGTCACCCTGTGGGTAACGCGTGTAGTAGATCCCGCTCCCATCGGCGTTCCACGCCACGCTGCCGCCTGCGGTTGGGTAGGTGACGCGCGGGATCAGGTCGCCCAGCTCGCGGCCGGTCGCGACCTCGTAGACATGCAAGGTGCCGTCCTCACTGCCGTTCTGCGAGAGCGACACCGCTAGAAGCCGGCCATCGAGCGAAGGGTCGTAGAAGTCGATCGTCGTGCTTCCACTCGGATCGAGCTGATTCGGGTCGAGCAGCACGCGCTCGCTGGCTAGGTCGTCGGCCGATTGCAGCAGCACCAGCAGCGGCTGCTGCCTGGGTGGCTGATTCTTGATCGCGAAAATCATCCCCTGGCGCGTCTTGAGCCCGTAATACTCAGCCGACACTCCGGTATGCAGCGTGCGCAGCCGCGCTTCGATCGACGCGCGCGCAGCCCCCGCGTCGAGTAGCGCCCGCGAGTAGCGGTTCTGTGCGTCGTTCCAGGCCCGAACCTCCGGATCGTCGAAGTCCTCCAGCCAGCGGTACGCCTCCGTGACCGTCACTCGGTGGTAGCTATCGCTCACCTCGCGCCGTGGCGTCTCAGGATACGCCGGGATCGCTTGCTCGGTCATCGCCGCTCGCCTCCTCGCTAATCAGTAGGCAGTCGGCAGTCGGCAGTTGGCAGTTGGCAGTCGTTTGCCTCCTGCTGACTGCCTCCTGCTGCCTGCCTCCTGCTGCCTGCTAAAGCCGCTCCGCCGCCAGCGTCCGATCGATCTGATCGATATGGCCCTCGCCGTGCGCCGCGTAGATCCGCAGGATATCGTCGAGCGTGATTTCGCCGATCTCGGGGTGCGTGCCAGCGCGTCGCCATGCCGCCTCGTCCAGGCTCTCGAACAGCCGCACCCAGCGCCGGTGCAGCCCCTCGAGGATGCTCAGCGACTCCTCCAGCGCAGTCGTGCCCGAGTCGGCCAGCTCGGCCCAGCGATCCTGATCATACGGCTTCAGCGCCGGCCGCTCCTCGGTCAGGATCAGCCGGGTGCGGATGAAGCTGTTCATGTGTGAGTCGGCCAGGTGGTGAACGTTCTGCGCCACGGTCCACTCGCCTGCCACAAAGTGCGTGGTCAACTGCTCGTCGGTCAGCCCACTCACTCGAGCGCGCAGCTGAGCCGGCAGAACGCGTATCTTCTCGATCAGCTCGCGCCGCTGTGCTTCGCTAAACATGTCTCGCTCCTGACACGATCAGTAAGCGGGAGGCAGTCGGCAGGAGACGGACTGCCTCCCGCTTACTGCCTCCTGCTTACTGCCTACTGCGCCATCTGCTCGGCTTCCTCGATCGCCCGCAGCGAGGCCGCGGCCTTGTTGACGCTTTCGTTGTACTCGTACTCGGGCGTGCTGTCGGCCACCACACCCGCAGCGGCCTGCGCGTAGGCCACGCCGTCCTTCACTACCATCGTGCGCAGCGCGATACACAGATCCAGATCGCCGTTGAAGCCGACATGGCCGGCGGCACCGGCGTAGACCCCGCGCTGGTCGCCCTCCAGCTCGGCGATGATCTCCATGGAGCGGATCTTTGGCGCCCCGGTGACAGTGCCGGCCGGGAAGCAGGCCCGCAGCGCGTCGATCGGCTTCAGGTCCGGCCGCAGCCGCCCGGTGACCGACGAGACGATGTGCATCACATGGCTGTACTTTTCGATCGTCATGAAGGTCGGCACGCTGACGCTGCCGGGCACGCCGATCCGCCCGATATCGTTGCGGCCCAGGTCCACCAGCATCAGATGCTCGGCGCGCTCCTTTTCGTCGGCCAGCAGGTCCTGGGCTAGCCGCTCGTCCTCGGCGATGTCCTGGCCGCGCCAGCGCGTGCCGGCGATCGGCCTCGTCTCGACCTTGCCCTCCTGCACCTGCACCAGCATCTCGGGCGACGCACCCACTAGATCGCCCTCGCCGGTGCGGATGTAGAACATATACGGCGAGGGGTTGATCGTCCGCAGCGCGCGGTAGATCGTGAACGAGTCGGCGCTGGTCGGCTTGCTGAAGCGCTGTGAGACCTGCACCTGGAAGATATCGCCGGCCATCACATACTCTTTGGCCTTCAGCACGTTGGCCTCATACTGCTCGCGGCTGATGTTCGACCGCGCTAGCTCGGTGGGCGCGGGCGCAGGCAGGCTGTGCGGCTCGTAGTTGCGCGGCGCGTTGTAAGCTGTCGGCGCAAGCGGCTGCCGCAGCCGATCGATCACGCCCTCGATCCGGCTGACCGCACGGGCGTACTCCGCCTCAAGGTCGCCGGTGTCGAGATGCACATGCGACACGACTAGAATCTTGTGCTTGACGTGGTCGAACACCAGCAGGGTGTCGACGAACATCCACCAGCTTTCGGGCATATCATAGGCGCGCTTCTCAGGGCTCGGCAGCCGCTCGAAGTAGCGCGCCACCTCGTAGCTCAGGTAGCCGACCGCCCCGCCGACGAAGATCGGCAAATTCGGCAGCCGCACCGGGCGATACGCACTCAAATAGCTGTCGAGCACCAGCAGCGGGTCTTTGTAGGCCAGCGTCTGCTTGTAGCCGCCCTGGGTCGCCTGGGCCGTTCCGGCATGCATACGCAGCACCAGGTACGGGTCGCTGCCAATGAACGAGTAACGGCCGATATGC
>DATFXE010000537.1:0-3728 GCA_035258585.1 Roseiflexaceae bacterium
TACCCTCTGGGTGCCCCTCCAAATCTCGCGCTTGCGCGATCCTAACAGAGAACCAGAATAGGGCCTGTTGCGGATATGGAATATCAGCCGGATCTGAAAAATATTACCGGTGAAGGGGGCGCGGTCGCCAGCATCACCGCCGGCAGCATTGCCGCGGAGCTGGGGCTGCTGCCGGGCGATCTGATCCTTGCCGTCGGCGAGAGGCGGCTGCGCGATGTGATCGACTATCGCTTTGCGATCGCCGACGAGCGGATCGAGCTGCTGGTGCGGCGCGGTGATGAGGAAACGATCTACGAGATCGAGAAGGACCTCGACGAGGATCTGGGGATTGAGTTTGTCGAGCCGCTGTTCGACCGGCTGCGCACCTGCAATAATAAGTGCCCGTTCTGCTTCTTGACCCAGATGCCAAAGGGCATGCGCAAGTCACTCTATCTCAAGGATGACGATTACCGCCTGGGCTTCCTCTATGGCAACTTCGTCACGCTTACCAACCTCACCGAAGCCGATTGGCAGCGGATCGAGGAGCAACACCTCAGCCCGATGTATGTCTCGATCCACGCGACCGATCGTGCGCTGCGAGCGGTCATGCTCGCCAAGCACGACGTGCCGGATGTGCTCGACCAGATTCGCCGCTTTGGCGAGCTGGGGATCGAGGTGCATACGCAGATTGTGGCGGTGCCTGGCATCAACGACGGCGCGGCGCTGCACGAGAGCATTCAGCAGCTGGCTGCGCTCCACCCGATCGTGCAGACGATCGCGGTTGTGCCGGTCGGCCTGACCAAATATCGCTTCGACGGCAAGCGCCCGCAGACGATTCGCGCCGCGATCCATGTCCACGAAACGCCGGAATGGATCGACACCAACTGGGAGCGCCAGCCGCTGTGGGACGAAGCTGTGAGGCTAGAGACTAGAGACTTGAGGCTTGTGCCGGAGCAAACTATGCACGCCTCTAGTCTCAAGCCTCTAGCCTCCGAGTTGGGCCACTGCGCCCGCCAGATCGTCGCCGCCGACGTGCCTATGCGCTGCTACCGGCCGGATGAGGCCGCGCGCGTGATCGACATGCTCGATCCCTATCAGGGGCGCTTCCGCCGCCAGTTTGGGGTTGGTTTGGTGTACGCGTCGGACGAGTTCTACCTGCTTTCCGGCCGATCACTGCCGCCGGCTGATGCCTATGATGGGATGCCTCAGTACTCTAACGGCATTGGCATGACGCGCGATTTCATCGACGGCTGGTCGAAAGCCCAGCGGCGGCTGCCAGCGCGCATGCCCCAGCCCACCGAGCTGACGTTGGTCTGTGCGACGCTGATTGCGCCGGTGCTGCGGCGCATGATTGCTCGGCTCAACCGGATCGAAAACCTGCATGTTACGCTGTTGCCGGTGGTGAATGAGTTCTTCGGCGAGAGTGTCACGGTGTCGGGCTTGCTGATGGGCCAGGATGTCGTCGCCGCGCTCAAGGCCAGTGGCACTCGGCGTGCGCTGTTGCCGCGGGTGATGTTCGACCATACCGGCACACGTACGCTCGACGAATACTCGCTCGAACGGATCGGTGCCGCGTCGGGTACGCGCGTCGCCGTTGCCGGCGAGCCCGATGAGATCGTGCGCTACGTCAGAGCCCTTGCGATCAGTTAATAGTTCTGAGTTTTGAGTTTTGAGTTCTCAGCGCGAAACTCAAAACTCAAAACTCATAACTCCCTTGGGGGTGTGCGGTGGATCGCGAACTGACCAGCTTCGACTACCGGCGCGTGATCGACACCATCCGCCGGGCGAACGCTATCGCCGCCAATAACGACCTGGACGACTTGCTCGATCAGATGCTCGATCTGTTCGTCGAGGTTGCCAGCGCTGAGGCCGGCACACTCTATTTGTACGACCCGGATACCGACGAGCTGATCTTCAAAGTGGTCAAAGGCGACCCACATAGCCAGGGCATGGTCGGCAGCCGCTTTCCGTCTTCGCGTGGGATAGCCGGCGCCGCACTGCATGGGCGCGAGCCGATCTTCATCCCCGATGTCGCGGCCGATGGGCGCTGGGATCGCCAGATCGGCGAGCTGTCCACGCTGCAGCTGACTACCATGTACTGCCTTCCGCTGCTTCTGCGCGCGGCGCCGATCGGCGTGCTGCAAGTCTTCAATCTGCCCTCTACCGCTGTCGACGAGGAAGAGGAGCTGGCGCTGCTCCAGGATCTGGGCGAGCGTATGGCCAGCGAGATCCAGAAGGCTCGTCTGCTGGCCGAGGCAAACTTGCGCCAGCGCCGCCTGAATGCTCTGGTAGATATTATTTCGCGTCTCACAACCACGCTGGAGCGCCGCGAGCTGCTTACCCGAATCATGAACCACGCCCGCGATCTGCTTGAAGTCGAGGCGACCTCGGTCTGGGAGCTGGATGACCAGGCCGATCCACCGGTGCTTAGGCTGCACGTGGCCACCGGGGAGCGCGGCGAGCACCTCACGCAGGTCACGGTTCCGATCGGCCAGGGTATCATCGGCCAGGTGGTCGCTACTGGCGAGCGCATGCTGGTCGAAGATGTCAGCAAGGAACGGCGCCACTACAAACAAGTGGACGAGCAGAGCGGCTTTGTGTCCCGCTCGATTCTGTGTGTGCCGCTGCGCGCGCCGAGTATCCAGCTCGGCCAGGAGCGCGGCGAGCTGCAAGCCAGTATCATCGGCGGCGCGCAGGCGCTCAACAAGCGCAACGGCGGTGTCTTTACCCAGGATGATATTGATCTGTTTGAAACGCTCGCCAGCCAGGCCGCGACGGTTCTCAAGGTCGCGCGGCTGAACGAAGACACTTATAAGCTGTTCAAAGGCGTAATTAAAGTCGTGGCTGGCGCAGTGGATGCCAAGGATCCCTATACGCAGGGCCACTCGCAGCGCGTCTCCGAGTTTGCTGTCGCGATCGCCGAGGAGCTGGGGCTCTCGCGCGAGCGGATTGTGCATGTCGAGATCGGCGGCATCCTGCATGACGTGGGCAAGATCGGCGTGCCGGACGCGATCTTGAAGAAGGATGGCCGGCTGAGCGAGCAGGAGTTCGCCGAGATCAAGAAGCACCCCTCCAAGGGCTACGAGATCATGAGCCAGGAGGAGCTGCGCTGGCTGCTGCGCGAGGAGCTGCCGGCGCTCCTGCAGCACCACGAGCGCGAGGACGGTCGTGGCTATCCGCAGCATCTCGTCGGCGAGCAGATCAGCGAGATCGGCAAGATCGTCCATGTCGCCGATGTGTTCGATGCGTTGACCAGTGATCGGCCCTACCACCAGGGCCGATCGGCCGATCTGGCGTTCTCGATCCTGCTCGAAGGCATCGGACCCGAGTTCGATCATGAGTGTGTCCACGCATTGCTGCGCGCGCGCGAAAAGGGCAAAGTGCTCACCCAGCGCGAAAGAGATGAGTCGTCAGTTGTCAGTAAGCAGTCGTCAGCGGTTGACGACGCTGACGACTGATTACTGACAACTGACAACGACCATGAAACCAATCGTCGCAATTGTCGGCCGCCCGAATGTCGGCAAATCAACTTTTTTCAACCGTCTGATCGGCCAGCGCAAGGCGATCGTCGAAGACCTGCCGGGCACCACTCGCGACCGGCTGTATGGCGATACCGATTGGAATGGCCGCACCTTCACGGTCGTCGATACCGCCGGGCTGCTGTATGAGGAAGAGGACGAAAACGCGCCACTGGTCGAGATCGCTCGCCGTGTACGAGAGCAGGCCGAGCTGGCGATCGCCGAGGCCGA
>DATFXE010000538.1:0-8393 GCA_035258585.1 Roseiflexaceae bacterium
AAAGGGAAGCACGATGATGGCAGAAAATGCGCCGGTGGCCGCCAATATCCACTTCGCCTTCAAGCTCTTCGCCGAGCTGACCAGATCGAACATCGAAAGCAACGTTTTCGTCTCGCCTGTCAGCGTGGCCCTTGCGCTGGCTATGGCCTACAACGGCGCGCGCGGCGAGACTCAGCGCGCGATCGCCAGGACGCTGGAGCTTGGCGAGATCAGCCTGGATGAGCTCAACCGCGCCAACGCCGGGCTGATCGAATCGCTGCGCGCGCTCGACCCACAGATTGCGCTGGCGATTGCCAACTCGCTGTGGGCGCGGCAAGGGTTGACGTTCGAGCCCGATTATTTGCGCCGCAGCCGGGATTTCTACCACGCCGAGATCGCCACGCTCGACTTCGGCGACCCGCGTGCGGCCCAGGCGATCAACGACTGGGTCGCGCGCAACACCAACGGCAAAATCGAGAAGATCGTCGATCGGATCGACCGCACCGCGATCATGTTCCTGATCAACGCGATCTACTTCAAGGGCCACTGGGCCAGGCAGTTCGACGCGCGTAGGACCCGCGAGTTGCCGTTCACGCTGCCGGATGGGCGCCGGAAGCAGCATCCTCTGATGGCGCAGTCTGGCAAGTTCGATTATTACGCCGGCCAGGGTTTCCAGGCGATCAATCTGCCCTATGGCGCCGGCCGCGCCAGCATGTATATCTTCCTGCCGGAGCAGCGCTCCAGCCTGCGCGCCTTCCGGCGCGAGCTGAGTCACGAGAGCTGGGACACCTGGATGCGCCACTTTCGCCAGTCCGAAGGCACGATCGTGCTGCCACGCTTCAAGCTCAGCTATGAAGTCACGCTCAACGACGCGCTCAAGGCGCTGGGCATGGCGATCGCATTCGACGGGCAGCGCGCCGACTTCAGCGCCATGCTGGCCGACGGCAAGCCGAGCGCCAATATCGACGAGGTCAAGCACAAGACCTTCGTGGAGCTCAACGAGGAAGGGACCGAGGCCGCCGCAGTCACGTCGATAGGCATGGTGCGCACCTCTATGATGCCCCAGCGCAGCTTCAGCATGGTCGTCGATCGCCCGTTCTTCTGTGCGATCCGCGACAACCAGACTGGCGCGCTGCTGTTCATGGGCTCGATCGTCGAACCGGAGTAGCACCCATGCCCAGACGAAGCCCATCTCTACGACTTCGCTCAACATACAAGCGTCTGGATCGCGGAGGAGTGAGTGAGCGAGAGAGCGAGAGGGTGATCGATGAGAAGTCATCGATCACCCTCTCACTCCCTCACCCCATTACCCCTCCCGGCCGCTCCTCCGCCAGCGCACCCGCCAAGCTGATTCTCTGCGGCGAGCACGCGGTAGTCTATGGCCGGCCGGCGATCGCGCTGCCGCTTGCGGGAATCTGCGCCAGGGCCGAGGTGGCCGATGGCCCCATAAACAGCGGCATCCTCGTCCACGCGCGCGATCTGCGCCGTCGTTGGCGCGTCGCCGACGACCCACATGGCCCGATCAGCGAGTTGATCACGAGTGTACTGGCCTACCTGGAAGCACGTACCGTTCCTTCCCCTCCTCACCGCCTCACCAGCTCACTCGATCTCAGCATCACCATCAGCTCTGCTATACCGATCGCCAGCGGCATGGGCAGCGGGGCAGCCGTGGCTACCGCATTGGTGCGTGCGCTGGCAGCCCACCAGGGCCAACGGCTTTCGCCCGCCGAGGTCTCGTCGCTTGTCTATACCAGCGAGCAGCGCTTCCATGGCATGCCCAGCGGCATCGACAATACTGTGATTGCATATGAGCGGCCGATCTGGTTCCAGCGGACGAAAGACGAAAGACCAAAGACGAAAGGCGCAAGCTCAGATTCGCCTTTGGTCATTGGTCCTTCGTCTCCGCATATTGAGCCCATCGCGATCGCCGATCCCTTAACGCTGCTCATCGGCGACACAGGTGTCCGTAGCGCCACTCGTTTGTCAGTCGGCGAGGTGCGCAAGCGCTGGCAGGCCGAGCCGCAGCGCTACCAGGCGCTGTTCGATCAAATTGGCGGAATCGCGGCGCAGGCACGAGATATGCTGGCCCTGGGCGATATCGCGTCGCTCGGCCAACTGCTGAGCCAGAACCACGCGCTGCTTCAGCGAATTGGAGTTTCTTCGCCCGAGCTGGACGCCCTGGTAGCTGCCGCTCAGGCCGCCGGCGCGCCAGGCGCCAAACTCTCCGGCGCCGGCTGGGGCGGCGTCATGCTCGCGCTGGTCACACCCGAGACCCGCGAAGCAGTGGCAGCGGGCCTGACGCAGGCCGGCGCGCGGCGTGTGATCGAGACCGTGGTCAATCCTTTCCTGCCAGAGCCGTCCATATCATAACAAGGCGACTCTGCTGAAGGCCGTCGATCACAGGACCTACGCGCTGGAGGGGTTTGGGGAGGCTCCGCCTCCCCGCAATGGATGACCGCATAAGTCCTGTCAATCAGCAGATCGCACCTATCTAGGGTATAATGCACACAAACAAACTTGATATGCCTTTCTCGAGTGTTGCTGGCAAATGCATGCGCCCGGCCGGGCGCATGCATTTGCCAGCAACAAAAAAGAACCGCTGCTATTGATCTCTGCACAAATAACTAATGGCTTCGATGGGGAGGTGTGGAGGGGCCGAAGGCCCCTCCACACCCCCACCAAAAGATAAGCAACCAATGCAGAGATCAGTAAAACCATTCGCGGAGAACCGCATAAGTTCTGGAATTGAGATTACGACAATGGCAAAGATCATGGTTGCCATGAGCGGCGGGGTGGACAGCTCGCTCGTGGCCGCACTGCTCCACGAGGCCGGGCACGCCGTCACCGGCGTCACGATGCACCTCTGGGATGACGACGACGGGCGCCTGGCCGAGAGCCTGTGCTGCTCGCAAGAGATGACCGAGAGCGCCCGGCGTGTCTGCGCCCATCTTGGCATTCCCTACTATGTCTTCAACTACCAGCAGGAGTTCAGGCGCCATGTGATCGAGTACTTCCTAAAGGAGTACACACAGGGCTATACCCCCAACCCCTGTCTGGCCTGCAACCGCGATATCAAATTTCGCGCCCTGCTGACCCGTGCGGAAGCGCTTGGCTTCGACTACGTCGCGACGGGGCATTACGCGCGCATCCAAAGAAACGATGAACAAAGAACGATGAACGATGACATTACACCAACGGCTCCTTCATCGTTCATCGCTCGTCGCTCATCGTTCGAACTGCTGCGCGCCCGCGACTCCGACAAAGATCAGTCCTACATGCTGCACATGCTTCAGCAGGCTGATCTGGCTCGTTTGATGTTCCCGATCGGCGAGTACGCCAAGCCGGAAGTGCGCGCCATGGCCGCGCAGCGTGGCCTTGCCAGCGCCGATCGGCCTGAGAGCCAGGACATTTGCTTCGTGCCTGGCGGCGATTACCGCAACCTGCTGCGTGAGCAGCGCGCCGATAGTCTGCGCCCCGGCCCGATCGTCGATCGTGCGGGCCGCGAGCTTGGCCGCCACCAGGGTCTGCCGCTCTACACGATCGGCCAGCGCCGTGGTCTCGGCATCGCCGCTCGGGAGCCGCTGTACGTTACAGCGCTTGACGCAACTCGTAACGCCGTCGTGGTCGGGCCACAGGAGGCGCTAGAGCGACGCGAGCTGGACGCTACGCTCGTCACATTCGTCAGCGGCGCCTGGCCAGCCGAGCCGTTCGAATGCCAGGCACAGATCCGCTCGCACGCCGCCCCGGTCGAGGCCCGCGTCAGGCCTGGCGAGCCAGGATGCCTCCATGTCGAATTCGCCCGCCCTCAGCGCGCCGTTACGCCCGGCCAGGCCGTCGTCCTGTACGATGGCGATACCGTGCTTGGCGGCGGTCGCATCAGCGCCTAGCAGTCAGTTGTCAGTTGCCGTAGGGCAAGGTGATCTCGCCCCTACGGCAACTGACAACTGACAACTGAAAATGTCACCAGCCTCGCTTCTGCTCTTCTTAATCGCTACCGCCAGCGCCGCACTAGCGCACCTGCTGTGGGGGCGGCGCTGGCTTCAGTTGCCGCTCTTTTGGCTGGCCGCCTTCGCCGGCTGCCTGGTAGTCTATGCGCTAGGAGTGCGGCTGCCGCTGCGTTTGCCCTCACCCGCCGGTGTACCGGTGCTGGAAGCCGTGCTGGGGGCATGGATTTTGCTGATTATTGCCTCGCGATTACGAGTGTGATATAATCGCGCGGATTGCCCATCTGGAACAGATCGAGCGCTGGCTATCCACCTTCGGCGCGCCAGGCCGCGCGTCGCCAGCAGGAGGAGAGATTCTGTGGGAAAGTGGATCGGCATTGGATTGACTGTGATCGGTATTATCACAATCGCCTTTATCGTCGCAGCCTACATCTATCCCGACTTTCGTGAAGCCACGCGCGATATCGCAATTGTTATTCTGGCCGTCTTCCAGATGATCGGCGCACTTCTGACAGCCGCGTTGCTGGTTGCGCTACTCTGGAGCGTGTTCGCGATCAGAAGGCTGGCGGCTGAGACGGTGCTTCCGAAAGTCGATCTGCTGACATCCAAGCTCGACGCGGTCATCGATAACACGCAGGCGATCGTCGGCAACGTCAAAGATACGACGTCTTCTGTCAGTACGACGACATCCTTTGTGGCTGAGCGCGTAGTATCGCCGGTGATTCGCGTGTCCGGCCTGCTGATGGGGGTGCGCGCGGCCGCCTCGTTCCTGGCGCGGCGTGGCCAAAAGTAGGATCAGCATCCCCCGTTGGCCCCCTGTCATCTGGTACCCAATCCCTATTGTGGCCGGCCTTGCTACATGGTATCATACCGGCAGCAGGGCGTACTCCTTCGACGCTCGGTGGCGCATTCCAGCGGCGAAGAAGACAGGTAGGTTCATGAGCGTCAAGCGTTTCCCATATGGTGGTCAGGCAGTCCTCGAAGGCGTCATGATGCGTGGTTTGCGCCAGGCGTCTGTCGCAGTGCGCCATCCGTCCGGTGAGATCGTCTTCAAGCATGAGCCGCTGAATGTCCAGCGCCGCCACGCATGGGAGAATCTGCCGTTTCTACGCGGCGTGCTGATGCTCTGGGATGCCCTGAACCTTGGGACTCGCGCCTTGAACTTCTCGGCATCGGTCGCGCTCAGCGCCGAGGAGAAACCTGATGGCGGCGCGGCGGCCAAACCGCCATCCGATGCGATGATCACTGGCACAATGATCGTTTCGCTATTGTTCGGGATCGGCCTGTTCTTCATCCTGCCGACTCTGCTCGCCAGCCTGGCCGACCGCCTCGGAGCGACATCGTTCGTGCGTGAAGGTCTCAAGAGCGCGCTCCAGCTGGGTATATTCGTCGGCTATATCGTGGCGATCGGCCGGATGCCCGAAGTGGCGCGGCTGTTCGGGTTCCATGGCGCGGAACATAAGGCGATCAATGCCTATGAGGCCGGCGCGCCGCTGACGGTCGAGCGTGTGCGCGAGTTCACGCTGATCCATCCGCGCTGCGGCACCAGCTTTCTGCTGGTGGTGCTTCTGATCAACTGGATCATCTCGTTCTTGCTGGTGCGCGATTGGCCGCTGTGGGCGCGGGTGCTTAGCCATATCCCGCTGATCCCGCTCATCGCCGCGATTAGTTACGAGCTGCTGCGTCTTTCGGCCGCGAACTATCATCGGGCCTGGGTGCGCGTGCTGGTCGCGCCATCGCTGCTGTTCCAGAAGCTCACTACCCGCGAGCCCGACGATCAGATGCTTGCGGTCGCGATTGCCGCGTTGCTACCAGTTTTGGCCGCCGATGGCATCACGCTGCCAGAGTACGATACAAGACTGGCCGGCGGTGTCGGGCCGCTCTCCGAGCCATTGATCGAGCCCAAGCAGGTCCTTACTTAAGCGTTCGCGCTGGTCAAGCAACATTTTCTGATACTTAACCACTCACGCTCGTGAGCGGAGGAATACGATGGCGCTGGTCGGCAATATTCGCGATTTTGGTCTCTCGGATTTCCTGTATCTGGTCGATCGAGGATACAAGACCGGCTGTCTGCACCTCGATCGCGCCGACGACGGTGCGTCGCTGTACTTTGAAAAAGGCAAGCTGATCACAGCATCGCGCAAGGATCACACCAGCCCGATCGGCCAATTGCTCATGTCCCGCGGTAAGCTTACGACCCAGCAGGTCGAGCATGCGAGCCAAGTGCAGCGGGACGATGGCGGCGCTACGCTCTCTCAGGTGCTCATGGAACTCAACTACATCACGCGCGACGATCTCCAGAAGATCTTACAGCAGCACATCGAAGAGTCGGTCTATGGCCTTTTTGGCTGGCCCGATGGCGAGTTCCGGTTCGAGCAGAACCAACGTCCCGAGCCAACCGAGCCGATCATGCCGATCCCGCTGCCCGTCGAGCACCTGATCATGGAGGGAGTACGGCGGATCGACGAATGGGGCCGAATCAGAGATCGCATTCCCAGCACCGATATGGTGGTGAAGTTTGTCGAGCAGCCCGGCGAAAAAGCCAAAGGGGTGAACCTCGCGCCCGAGGAGTGGCGGGTGTTCGCCAGAATCAACGGCAAAGATACGCTGGCCGAGATAGCCCAAAAGACTGGCCTGAGCGAGTTCGATGTCTGCCGAATTGTGTATGGTTTTCTGACCGCTGGTTTGGTCGACGTGATCAAGAAAGCGCGTCCTATTCCGCTGAATGCGGCAGGCCGGCCGCTGGTCGAGACACCCAGGGTAAAAAAGGGCCTAGTTTCTCGGATCATCAATCGCATTCGTGGTATGTAACTCATTCCACTGGGCCAGATAATAATTCCAATGAACACCCGTATGTCTTTCTGGCCGTTCAACGGTCGTATAAGGCACTACACCGCAGCGGAGGGCCGGTGTGCAGACGGTAAAAATGGTCATCAGCGGAGCGGTGAACGCGGGTAAAACCGAGTTCATCAAGGCAATCAGCGAGATCGAGGTGGTTTCGACCGAACGGCGTGCCACCGATGACACGAAGCTGATCAAGAAGGAAACGACGGTCGCGATGGACTTTGGTCGCATCGCTGTCGCCGACGATCTAGTGCTGCATCTGTTCGGCACACCTGGCCAGAAGCGCTTCGACTTTATGTGGGAGATTCTCTCGGAAGGTATGCTGGGGTTGGTGATCCTGGTCGACAGCACCCGGCCGGAAACGTTCCGCGAGACCAACCGGATCATCGATTTCTTTGTCTCCTATCGCGACACGCCGTACGTGGTGGCGGCGAATAAGCAGGATAAACCCAACGCCTGGTCGCCCGATGAGCTTCGCCTCGCGCTGCGGCTGCCGCCACATATAAAGGTACTGCCCTGTGTCGCGTCCGACCGTGATAGCGTCAAGCAGGTGCTACTTGAGCTACTGTATGTGATCTTGCAGCAGAGCGAGGATTAGGTTCCGGTTCGTTTACGAAGAAGGAGGTGTGGAATTTTTCCACACCTCCTTTTGCATTTATTGATCTTGCACAAATAACTAATGGCTTCAATGGGGAGGTCTGGAGGGGGTGCGGGGGCGGCCGGGTGCCCACACCCAGAGGGGGAACGGCGTCGCCCCCGCACCCCCACCAAAAGATAAGCAACTAATGCAAAGATCAGTAGTGCTGGCACAAGCTACGCATTGGCAAGCGGCGGAAGGATTCTCTAAGCTGCCGCCGCTCCGGGCAGCGTGACCCGGAAGGTCGTTCCCTGCCCCACCGTGCTTGTGACGCCGATGGTGCCGCCATGTGCTTCGACCACCAGCCGGCAGAGTGTCAGGCCAAGGCCGGTACTGGTCTGAAGCGCTGGTTGTTCGCTGTTGAAGCGACCGAACTTTTCGAAGATCCGCTCCAAGTGGGCCGGCGGGATGCCGGAACCATTATCTTCGACCTCGATCACGATCTGGCTTATGGCGGCCACGTCATGATCGACTTCGGGAGCTGGTAGCAGCAGATGTGGCGCAGCCCGCAGGAAGATGTGCGTGCCGGCAGGCGTATGTTTGATAGCGTTCGAGAGCAGGTTAAGAATGACCCTGCGCATCAGGCGGTAGTCTGCGTCGAGCGGGGGCAGATCGGGCGGCGCTTCTACTGCGATGGTCTTGCCTTCTTGCGCCAGCCAGCCGCGCATCTCGGCGGCGCACTCGGCGAGCAGATCGCAGGCGGCGAGCCGCTTACGCTCTAGCTCCAAACGCCCCTCCTCGATTCGCCCGATGTCGAGTAGGTCGCCGATCAGATCGGAAAGGTTTCTGCCGCTGCGCAGCGCGTTGTCAAGCAGTTCGCGCTGCTCGACCGTCAGGCGATCCAATCGCAAGATTTCAAGGAAGCCAATCAGCGCGGTCAGCGGGTTCTTGAGATCGTGGACGATCATCTGTGTAAGCTGATCCTTATGCGCCTCGAGCTGGCGCAGCGATTGGCTCAATTGTTCTAGCTCCCGGCGCTGACGGCGCTC
>DATFXE010000539.1:0-6032 GCA_035258585.1 Roseiflexaceae bacterium
CGCCCGCCCCGCCGCCGCCGATCAGCGTGTCGAACGCCTGCCCAACAAACACAGCCCCCAGGCTCTGCGCCGCCGCCATGCCGATCGCGGTGATCAGAAAGATCAGCGGCAGCAGCGGGTAGCGCAGCACATGCGACATGACCCAGCGAGGGGCAGATCGGCGATCGTAATGGTATTCGTTGGCAATCGTAAATTCGCGCAGGTGCATCGATGTGCTTGCTTCTTACCCCAAGATCCCACGAACCAATCTTATGATAGCCTGCATTCGGCGTCTTGGCGAGTCAATTGTCCCTTTCGCTCCATCCGCCAGCGTGCTATATTGGGGCCGCTACATATCTTCGCAAATATCGCTCAGCATCGTTTGAGCACTCTGTTCACGTGGCCGGCCTTGTTGCACTCGCTGCGTTCACCACTATCCTTCCAGGCGTCTCGGCCGAGCGCTTCATCGTCGTCGGGCCGTTATTGCTGCTCGTGCTGGGGCTGCTGGTGGTGCTGCGCCGCGCGTATGTGTGCCTGGCCAGCCTGGCCCTAGGCTTCAGCTTCTGGGCGGCCGTGACTGTGGCCTGCGTGATCGCCGGCGGCGTACACGCCCCCGCCCTGAGTGCGTACCGGATCGTCGTACTGATCAGCGGCCTGGCGTTGGGCTGGCAGGCGGCGCTCGGGTTTGCCGCGGTGAGCCTGATCAGCGAGATTGTTCGTTTTTTCGCTCGCAGAGCAAAAAAACGAACAACAAAAAGAAGGAAAAATACTGCTGCTTCATTCACCTCTTGTGGGGCATCGCGCAAGTCTTCCAAATAATTGCGGTGTGTTGCGGAATCGATACCAAGTTGTCATGTTTCCGAGCCATCATACATTTGCATTATTTGTAAAAAAATAGTATAAATGTCCACGGATTGGTGGTGAAGTTTAGGTTAAGATGCCATGCCGGAAAGGGGGCCGGTAGCCCGAAGCGGAGCGGAGGGGACCCTTAGGTTTTCTAGCTATTCGTCTAACTGTAGCGAAGAAGGGGTCTCCCACCATGAAATGGAAAGCACAGCAGATCTACTGGAAGGTTGCGTTGGTTCTTGGGGCTATCGCGTCTCTGCTCCTGGCAGCAGGAGCCGAAGCTAAGTGGTAAATAACTAAACCAACCATCGATCCATAGAAGCAGGGAGACACCAGGCTCCCTGCTTTTTATATTACAGAGCCTAGATGGTCGCGCGTTCGAGCGCCACTTGATCCGCGTTCGCTCTGGTACGTATCGTTTGTACAAACGAGCCCATGTCGTGGTGTTCCGCAGAAATTCGCGCGGATACGCTATAATGGTAGGACTTACGCAGTTGGGAGGTTTGGAGGGCTTTGCCCTCCAAAGAGTTCCTTTTTCTGCTCACCCCTGGCGGCAAAGCCGCCAGGGGTGAGCGGAAAAGAAGGTTCTCGGGGGCCAGCGGCCCCATCTACCCTCTGGGTGACCCCCGCTAAAACGCCAAGTGCGTAAGTCCTAAATCGTACGAAAGCGTCTAAGCCTGAGTCGCACTTTTGAGCGGGCGCGGGCGGTATGATCTGGTACATGCCAGCGCATGGCGTCGACGGCTTGCAGCCCAGGGCTCGCTCGTAGGCGCCGGCATGTGTAGCCGGAAACTATTCAGGCTATTCGACCGTGCTTGTCGAGTATGCCGGTTCGCTCCATGAGGACCCTTATGACCGCTCTGCCACGCGCGGCTCGCGCCTACGTCATAGCTATATGGCTTGCCGCTGCCGGCCTGCTCGTCGGAACCCTTTCGCGCTATCCCCTACACTTAGAACACCTGCAACTGCTGGCGCTCTGGCTGCCGCTGTATGTCGTGGCGGATTACTTCGAAGTCGAGATCGCGCTCGATGAGCGGCCATCCGTGTTGATGAGCGTTGCCGATGCGCCGACGATCTTTCTGATGGCGATTGGCGGCGCGCCGTGTGTGGTCGGCATGGCCATCGGAAGCGCCCTGGCTGATTCCTTGCAGCGGCGGCCCTGGTATAAAGTGCTGTTCAACGCATCGCAGCGCTCGATTACCTATCTGGTTGCGCTGCTGATCTACAGGTCGATCTATCCAACCGACGTAGTTCCCTTTAGCGGGCTGCGCGGAATCCTGGCGCTCATCGCGGTCTCGGTGATCTACTACACCTGCAATACGCTCTTCGTCTCCACGGTCATCGCGCTTGCCAGCCGCCAGAAGCTCTTGCGCGTGTACGGCGCAAGCTTCCGGCTGGTGCAATGGGTGCATTTCATCACCCTGCCGCTGGGCGGCGTGCTGGCGGCGCTCTGGAAGATCGACCACTGGCTGATTCTGCCGGGTATCGTGCCGCTGATCATGGCGCAGCGCTCGTTCAAGGCGCTTGGCGCCTGGCAGGCCGAGGGCCGGCGCAGCAAGGCGCTGGCGGACGAGTCGCGGCAGCTCGCCGGTAAGCTGGAGCGCCTGCAAGATACGGCAACTGCCATGATCGCCTCCCTGGAGCCGCTGCCGCTATTGGAGACCGTCAGCACGCGCCTGGCGCTGCTGCTGGACGCCTCGGCGAGTTGGGTGGTGCTGCTGGATGATCCGGTACCGCAGCTGGTGGCGACGCGCGGCGCACCCCGCCCGCGCCAACAGCTCGCCGCTATCTACGCTGCCGAGCTGGACGGTCAGACCGTGCGCCAGCTCGACGCCAGCGACCTGGCTCGACTCGAAGGCGCCGGCGCGTCGCCATGGCAAACGCTAGTGATAATTCCGCTGGCGCTGGAGACCAGGCTGCTGGGCGGGATCTGCCTGGCCAGCGAGAGGCAGATCGCTATTGCCGAGGACGATCGCCGCGTGCTGCTGGCGTTCGCCGCGCAGGCGGCCCTGGCCGTGGAACATGCCCGGCTGTTCGAGGAGCTGCGCCACAAGCAGGATGAGCTGGTCCGCTCGTCGAAGCTGGCGGCGCTGGGCACATTCTCCGCCGGCATCGCCCATGAATTCAACAACCTGCTAGCGGGTGTTCTGGGCTACGCGCAGCTCGGCCTCTTGAGCGACAATATCGAGGAAAAGAACGAGGCGCTCAGTGTGGCTGCGCGGGCCTGCTTGCGTGGTCGCGGTATCACCAGCGGCCTGCTGACCTTCGCGCGGCGCAATGATCCGCAGCGGGCGCTGCACCAGATCCGCGACGCCGTCGACGAGACGCTGGCGCTGGTCGAGCGCGAGCTGGCCAAGTTGAACATCCGAGTCGAGCGTAATCTGCAGCCGGTTCCGCTGACGATCTGCGATCTCGGGCAGATCGGGCAGGTGTTGCTGAACTTGATCACCAATGCGCGCGATGCCATGATGGACCAGGGCGGCGGGGTGATCACGATCGAGCTGGCTCAGCGCGGCGCCCAGATCGAGCTGGCGGTCAGCGATACCGGCAGCGGAATTCCCGATCATCTGCTGCAGCAGATTTTCCAGCCATTCATGACCACCAAGGGCGCACTGGGCGGCAGCACCACGCCAGGGACCGGGCTGGGCCTAGCGATCAGCTATGGCATCGTGGAGAGTCATGGCGGCACGATCAGCGCCGCCAGCGCGGTCGGCCGCGGGACCACCATGACCGTTCGGCTGCCAATTATCGCCGAGCTGCCTCGGCCGGTCCTGGCGGATGGAAGCGCCTCGCAGGTGTCCGCGCTGCGGATTCTGGTGGTGGACGACGAGCCGGTTGTGGCCGAGAGCCTGGCCCGGCTGCTGTCGGAATATGGGCACCAGGTCGTGCTCGCCACGGATGGCGAGAGTGGGCTGCGTCGCTATCGCGAGCAACCCTTCGACCTGGTGATCACCGACGCAGTGATGCCAGTGATGGATGGCGCCGAGTTCGTCGCGCGGCTGCGCGCGCTCGACCCGCACGCCCACGTGATGGCGATCTCGGGCCAGACCGCCGCCCCACTGGTCGATCGCATGCTGCAGGCCGGGGCGTTTGGCTTCGTCAGCAAGCCCTTTGTGGTCGATGAGCTCCTGGGCGCGATCGCGCGCGGAATGCGCGAGCGGATGCTCTCGGCCGCCTAACCGCTGATGGGTGATGGGTGAAGGATGACGGGTGACGAAATGCGACACTCGTCACCCGTCACTCGTCCCTCGTCACTCGATCTGCTGGCGCTTCAGGAGCTGGTATTCGCCGACGACGTACTGAAGGAAGCGCTCGGCGTCGCCCCCCTGCGGCAGACCCAGCCGGGCCTGGATGCCGCCGGCCAGCTGAATGCCGAGCCGTGCCCGCGCATCGCGGCCTAGCTCGTTGCGCCGGCCCAAAAATTCCTGTATCAGATTGTAATCGTCGTCGTTGAGCAAGCCAATATTTGGTAATGTCGGCTGCGGCAGTGTTTCGCCGGGTGCGAGCGGAGGCGCTGGCGCCACTGCGGCAGCGGTCAGGCTCTCCAGCGTCACGCCCCGGCGCTCCTTGACGACCAGTGTTCCGGCAGCCAGATCGCCCAGCCGGCGCGACCGCCGATCCACAAACATCACCAGAACGCCAATGCCATAGAGCGCCGGCAGGAAATCCACAATCCGGACGAGATTGCGGATCGCCGAGCCGGCAAAACTGATCGGCCGGCCGCCCTCGCGGACGACCCGCAGGCCGATCACGCGCTTGCCGGGGCTCTGGCCGTTCCACAGCAGCTCGAAGGCAATGTAGTAGCCCCACAGGATCGCGAACGCCAGCAGCGCTCCGAGCGCCGTCAGCAGGCCGCCGGCCGCGCGCAGCCCGATCGCCGAGCTTGTCAGCCCGACGACCAGGATGATGATCGCCTCGGCAATACCGATCAGCAGGGTATCGACGATGGCGGCCAGGAAGCGCGAGCCGATCCCTGCGATGTCATAGGCGAACTCGATATTTTCGGGTGTGTCGATTGTGTAACGATCGTCCATAGGAAGTGTAAATTGTTACTGATATGTGCATTAATTCAGAATATCATACCTTGGGGAGGTCTGGAGGGGGCCGAAGGCCCCCTCCAGACCTCCCCTTTGGTGGGGGTTCGGGGGCAACGAAGCTGCACCCGAACCCCCACCAATAGATGCCCTATCAATGCACGGATCAGTAAATTGTAAATTGCACATTGAGATCTGCAATTTACAATCTACGATTTGCAATGGTCAAGGTCGTTCAGCATCATCCGGCGGCGCCGACATCATATCGGGCGCTTGCGGGCTAGCGGCCAGGTGCGCCATATCGTTGATCGGCCCCAGATCCCAGCCATACCGGTCGCCGATCAGCACCGTAATCGATGTGTTACCGATGTGGACGTTCCGCAGATCCAGCCCGACTTTGTCACGCGCCGCATGCATGAGCAGCGCTCGCACCGGCCCACCGTGTGTGACGAGCGCCAGCGTGCGGTCGGGATGCCGATCGGCCAGCAACTCGGCCGCCGCCACGACGCGGGTGTACAGATCGAGGAAGCGCTCGCCGCCGCCGCGCGCCACATCCTCGCCGGATTTGTAGCGCGCGTAGGTATCGCCGTCTTGCGCCAGCACCTCGGCGCCAGTCAGCCCGCTCCAGCTGCCCACATCGATCTCGCGCAACGCCGGGAGAGGCTGCGGCGCCAAGCCGATCGCCGCGCCGCTCTCCACTGCCGTCTCCCAGGCGCGCTGGAGATCACTGCTGTAGATCGCGTCGAAGCGCACGCCTTCGCTGCGCAGCCGCGCCGCCAGCCGGCGCGCCTGGGTCCGGCCGTCCTCGTTCAACGGTATGTCGGTGTGGCCCTGCCAGCGGCCGTGCAGGTTCCAATCGGTCTCGCCGTGGCGAATCAGATAGAAGGTTGTCGTCATTTGCGTGGCAATTTCTTAGGCATAGGACTTACGCAGTTGGCGTTTTAGCGGGGGCGCGAGGGCCTGCGGCCACCGAAAACCTTCTTTTCTACCCACCTGTGGCGGCAATGCCGCCACAGGTGGGTAGAAAAAGAAAGGGGTTCTTTGGAGGGCAAAGCCCTCCAAACCTCCCAACTGCGTAACTCCTAAGGCATTCTACGATCTCCCATTGAAACGCGTCGCCAGGGCTTTGGCGCGCCCCCATGTGGCGCGCATCTCTTCCAAGCCGAGCAGCGC
>DATFXE010000540.1:0-8167 GCA_035258585.1 Roseiflexaceae bacterium
CGCACGCTGGCCTACACCGCCCGACGCATCCCCGAGATCAGCGACAGCATCGCCGATGTCGACAACGCCATGCGCTGGGGTTTCGGCCAGCAGCTCGGCCCGTTCGAGACCTGGGACGCGCTGGGCGTGCGCAAGACCGCCGGGCAGATGAAGGAGCATGGCATCGCCGTCGCGCCATGGGTCGAGCGGATGCTCGGGCAGGGGATCGAATCCTTCTACCGCGCCGAGGGCGGGCGTGTGATTGGCGTGTACGACCCGCAGCGCGGCGACTACGCGCGCTTGGACAGCCCCGACGGCGTGATTGAGCTGAACGATCTGCGGGCACAGGGCAGTCAGATCGCGCGCAACGACAGCGCCAGCGTCCTCGATCTCGGCGACGGTGTGCTGTGCCTGGAGTTCCACTCCAAGGTCAACGCTTTCGACCCGCTGATCATGCAGATGGGCCGGCAGGCGCTCGATCTGCTCAAGCAAGACCAATACGTCGGCATGGTGATCGGCAACCAGGCCAACGATCTCTGCGCCGGCGTCAACCTCGCCGTGGTTGTGATGAGCGTGATGAGCGGGCAGCTCGACCAGGTGGCCGAGTTTACCAAGGGCACCCAGCAACTGTTCATGGACTTTCGCCTGAGCCCCAAGCCGATCGTCGCCGCGCCATATGGCCGTGTGCTGGGCGGTGGGGCCGAGGTGACGATGGCCTGCGCGCGCCGGGTGGCCTCGGCCGAAACCTACATTGGCCTGGTCGAATTGGGTGTTGGCCTCATACCAGGCTGGGGTGGATGTAAAGAGTTTCTACGCAGGATTGTCTCGCCGCACATGACCGTGCCGGGCGCCGACGCGATGCCCTACCTTCAGA
Source organism: Roseiflexaceae bacterium (assembly GCA_035258585.1). Classification (GTDB taxonomy): domain Bacteria; phylum Chloroflexota; class Chloroflexia; order Chloroflexales; family Roseiflexaceae; genus DATFXE01. The sequence continues at coordinate 854 of DATFXE010000540.1, forward strand.
AGGCGTTCGAGACGATCGCATTGGCGAAAGTGGCGGAGAGCGCCGAGCAGGCCCGCCAGCTGGGCTTCTTCGACAAGCACGACAAGATCGTGATGAACAAGCGCCGGCTGATCGGTGAGGCCAAGCAGGCTGTGTTAGAATTAGTGTCCGACGGCTACACGCCCCCACCGGCCGGCGGCGAGCCGATCTATGCGATCGGCAAACGCGGCATCGGCGCGCTCTACGCCGGCGTCCATGCTATGAAGGTCGGCGGCTATATCAGCGAGTACGATCAGAAGCTGGCCCAGGCGCTGGCGCGCGTGCTGTGCGGCGGCGACCTAAGTAGCCCGCAGTGGGTCAGCGAGCAGTACATTCTCGATCTCGAGTGGGACGAGTCGTCCAGGCTGGCGTTGGAGCCGAAGACCCAGGAGCGGATCATGGCGATCTTGCAGACGGGGAAGCCGCTACGAAACTAGAGACTGGAGGCTGGAGGCTAGAGGCTAGTTACGCTCGGTGAAACACAAGCCTCTAGTCTCTGGTCTCTAGCCTCGCAAGGAGAAATCTATGCGAGAAGCAGTCATCGTATCCGCCGCCCGCACCGCCGTCGGCAAGGCGCCGCGCGGGACGCTGCGGAATGTGCATACCGCCGACCTTGCCGCGACGGCGATAAAGGCAGCGGTCGAGCGCGCCGGCGGGCTGGACCCAAGAGAGATCGACGACGTGATCCTGGGCTGCGCGCTGCCCGAGGCCGAGCAGGGCCTGAATATGGGCCGCGTGGCGACGCTGCGGGCTGGCCTGCCCACGGATGTGCCAGGGCAAACGGTCAACCGCTTCTGCGCCTCGGGATTGCAGACGATCGCGCTGGCCGCGCAGCAGGTGATGGCCGGCATGGGCGACGCGATCGTGGCCGGCGGGGCCGAGAGCATGAGCCTCGTGCCGATGTCGGGCCATCACTTCGCGCCCAACCCGACCATGGCCGAGATCAACCCCGACCTGTATCTGGGCATGGGCTTGACCGCCGAGAACGTCGCGCAGAAGTACGGCATCAGCCGCGAGGACCAGGATGCGTTCGCCCTGCGCTCACACCGGCGCGCGGTGGCGGCAATCGAGGAAGGCAGATTCAAGGATGAGATTGTGCCCGTCGAAGTCAACAATATCTGGGTCGAGAACGGCGTGCGGCGCCAGACTCAGATGTACTTCGACACCGACGAGGGGCCGCGCCGCGACACCAACGCCGCTGCGCTGACCAAGCTCAAGCCGGTCTTCGCCGCCAATGGCAGCGTGACCGCCGGTAACTCCTCGCAGACCTCGGACGGCGCCGCGGCGGTGGTGGTGATGAGCCGCGAGAAGGCCGATGGCTTGGGCATCAAGCCGATCGCACGCTTCATCTCGTTCGCCGTCGGCGGCGTGCCGCCCGAGATCATGGGCATCGGCCCGGTGGTGGCCGTGCCCAAGGCGCTGAAACTGGCCAGCCTGACCATGGAGGATATCGACCTGATTGAGCTGAACGAGGCCTTCGCGGCCCAGGCGATCGCGGTCATCCGCGCGCTGGAGATGGACGAGGAGAAGGTCAACGTCAATGGCGGCGCGATCGCGCTGGGCCACCCGCTGGGGTGCTCAGGCGCCAAGCTGACCGTGCAGATGCTGCACGAGCTGAAGCGGCGCGGCGGCCGCTACGGCCTCATCACCATGTGCGTCGGCGGCGGCCAGGGCGCGGCCGGCGTGATCGAGCGGCTGGACTAACACTAGAGGCTTTAGCCACAGAGATCACAGAGCACACAGAGTTTGAACGATCGCGCTCTCTCTGGCCTCCGTGATCTGTGTGGCAGGCGAAATCCTGTCGTCACACTACTGATCCGTACATAGACACAGAATTTTCTTCTGGGAAGGTCTGGAGGGGCCCGACTACCCTCTGGGTGCCCCCTCCAGACCTTCCCAGGGGTGGGGATGCGGGGGCGGATACGCCGCCCCCGCATCCCCACCAAATATGCCAAATCAATGTACATATCAGTACCAGCTGCGAACCAACCGATGTAACCCCTGCACCCGAGCTATGCCGCGGCGCGATCGGGCCGTCGGCGCGCCGCCAGCACATCGATGTCGATGATCGCGGGCGAGACATCCACGAGGCTCGCGGGCATGATTCGCCGCAGCAGGGCGCGCCGCGCCGCCGCATCCCCAAGAACCGCCTGCCGCCACACCTCGACGATGTCGCCCCGTATATCAAGCGCTGCTGATCCTTTCAGGATCGTTCGATTGTTCATGATAGGTGCTCCTCCAGCATGTCGCTAATGTTATTCGTGTGCCTATTGATGGCAGGAGTTACGCGGTACGCTGATCAAACGCCGTTTAGCCTGCGGCAGCATGGTACTTCCCTATTTATCTGTTTTTCTTTTTTTCGCTCGCAGAGCGAAAAAAAGAAAACAAAAGAAGATAAAGTACCGCTGCGAACGACCACATTTTGGCCACCGCGTAAGTCCGGTTGATGACAGCAGTCCTGCCATCTGTGCACGATTATAGCCGGGTGGTCGGCACGCGGCATCGGCGCCGCGATGGGGCATAACTAAGGGAAAGTCTTAGCTCGCTAGCAGGGAATTTCTTAGTTCGCCAGATGTATTGCCGATCCGCCCGCTCTATGCTATCCTCAGCATACCCCATAAGCAAAAAATAGCTTGGCCGAGCGCGCTTGGATATAAGGAGAGCGAAATGCCATCAACGCTTCAGCCGCCTGTTGCCAGGCGCATTCCCCATGCTGTGTCGCTGCACGGCGAGACATGGGATGACCCATACTACTGGCTGCGCGATCGGTCAAACCCCGAGGTGCTTGCCTACCTCAAGGCCGAAAACGAATACCTTGAGCAGGCTATGCGACATACCCAGCCGCTTCAGGAGCAGCTCTACGCCGAGATGCGCGGGCGGATCAAGGAGATCGACAACACCGTGCCAGTCCAGCGCGGCGATTACTATTACTATTCGCGCCAGGAGCAGGGCAAGCAGTACCCGATCTGCTGCCGCAAACACGGCAGCCTCGACGCGTCCGAAGAAGTGCTGCTCGACCAGAACCAGCTCGCCGAGGGCCAGAGCTACTTTCACCTCGGCGTCTTCAAAGTCAGCCCGAACCATCAGCTGCTGGCCTACTCAATCGATACCGCCGGGACGGAGGTATACACGATCTTCGTCAAGGATCTCGCGAGTGGCGCGCTGCTGCCTGACCAGATCGTCGGAGCGTACTACGGTGTCGAGTGGGCTAACGACAACCGCACGCTGTTCTACAACACATTGGACGAGGCGCTGCGGCCCTACAAAGCGTTTCGCCACACGCTGGGCGCCAGTGTGGCCGACGATGTGCTGGTCTACCACGAGGCGGACGAGTCGTTCTATCTCAACGTCGCCAAGACGCGCAGCAACGACTATGTGCTGATCATGCTGGAGAGCACCACCAGCACCGAGGCGCGCTTCGTGCCGGCCGACAGGCCGCAGGCCGACTTCGCCGTCGTCCAGCCGCGCCGGCCGGATCTCGAATACGCCGTCGCGCATCACGGCCAGGATTTTCTGATCGTCACCAACGACCAGGCCGAGAACTTCAAGCTGGTGGCGGCGCCCGTCGCAACGCCGGGCCGAGAATACTGGCGCGAGATCATCCCGCATCGCCCGGATGTCCTGGTCGACGGGATCGACGTGTTTGGCGACTACCTGGCGGTCTACGAGCGCGAGAATGGGCTCAAGCGCATTCGGATCAGCCGTCCCGATGGCGGCGAGCCGCGCTATGTGCCATTCCCCGAGCCGGTCTATACGTTCACGCCTGGGCCAAACGAAGAGTTCGCCACGACGACTCTGCGCTTCACCTACAGCTCGCTGGTCACGCCCGATTCGGTGATCGACTACGATATGCGCGCGGGGACTTGGCAGCAGCGGAAGCAGGACGAGATCCCCAGCGGCTACGACCCATCACGCTACCAATCCGAGCGCATCTACGCCACGGCCGCCGACGGCGCGCACGTGCCGATCTCGCTGGTCTACCCAAAGAGCATCACGCGCGACGGCGGCAACCCGATGCTGCTGTATGGCTACGGCGCATACGGCTTTACCATCGACCCAGGCTTCGACTCGAAGCGGCTGAGCCTGCTCGACCGCGGCTTCGTGTACGCGATCGCACAGGTTCGCGGCGGGTCCGACCTAGGGCGGGCCTGGTACAACGCGGGCAAGCTGCTGCACAAGCGCAACTCATTCACCGACCTGATCGCCTGCGCCGAGCACCTGATCGCCCAGGGCTACACGTCCAAATCGCGCCTGGCGATCATGGGCGGCAGCGCGGGCGGCCTGCTGGTGGGCGCTACGGTAACAATGCGGCCAGACCTGTTCAAGGCTGTGATCGCGCAGGTGCCGTTCGTCGACGTGATCAACACCCAGAGCGACCCATCGATCCCGCTGGTGGTGCCCGAGTACACGCAGTGGGGCAACCCGGCCAATAAGGACGAGTATGAGTACATGAAATCCTACTCGCCCTATGACAACGTCGCCGCCGTCGACTACCCGCATATGTTCGTCACCGGCGGGCTGAACGACCCACGTGTCGCCTACTGGGAGCCGGCCAAGTGGGTCGCGAAGCTGCGCGCCACCAAGACCGGCCAGCATTTGCTGCTGCTCAGGACCAATCTGAGCACCGGCCATTTTGGCGCATCCGGCCGCTACGACGAGCTGAAGGAGGTCGCTCAGGAGTACGCGTTTCTGATCGATGTGATGGGCGTAGGCATCTCCGGAGATTAGGGATCTGGAAAATCTAAATCATCCCTGGGGAGGTGTGGAGGGGGCACCCAGAGGGTACCCGGGCCCCTCCACACCTCCCCAGGGTGGGGTTCGGGGGCGGGCTGCGCCCGCCCCCGAACCCCACCCTGGGATGTTTTGAAATTTCTGAGTCCCTTAGAGATTGGAGATTAGAGATTGCCGCGAGCGTCCCAATCTCCAATCTCTCATCTCCAAGTAGCTCGGAACATATTTCTTGCCAAGCTCTAAACCAGAACACCGCCTGGTCTACGCGCTCTATACACTGGGCGCCGCGCTGCTGCTGCTGGGCTTGCTGTTCGGCAAGCGCGACGCGCGGGGCATCAACTGCATCCCGCTGCCCACGCGCATGCTCTCCTCGGCGCTGGCGCTGGCCTGCGCGCTGCTGCTGCGCCGCGCCGCCGTTCCGGAACAGCGCCGGCAGGCCGAACTCGTGGCGGCTGGGATGGCCAGCGGCTTTGTGGGCGATCTGATCATGGCCGAGGTTATCCCGCTGCCCGAGCATGTGCTCTTCGGCATGCTCATATTCGGCGCGGGCCACAGCTTCTACATTCGTGCGCTGCTGGGGCGAGCACCGGGCTCGGCCAAACGGCAGTGGGCCTGCTTGGGCGCTGCCTGGCTGGTCGGCCTGCTCGGTTGGTGGGCGCTTGTGCACAACCCGAAGCTCAGCCCGGCGCTGAACTACGGCGCGCTGGCGTATGGGCTGCTGCTCAGCTCGATGAGCGGGCTGGCTGTGGCGCGCGCGGCCGAGGATCGGCGCTACGCGCCGGTGGCGGCCGGCGGAGCGCTGTTCCTTGCATCGGACATGCTCCTGGCGAGCAAGCTGTTTCGCAATACCCACTTCCCGCAGATCGGCGACGTCATCTGGCTGACTTACATCGGCGGGCAGGCGCTGATCGTCGCAGGTATAGGGATGGCCGAAGACGAGAACCGAGAAGCAAGAACCGAGAACTGATAGCTCAATTCGTTCTGAGACGCTATTGCATTTCCTCTCGTGCGCCCTTTAACGATAGGTGGTGTTGCTCATTAGAGAGCCGCATTTGAGTAATGATGCGAAGGGTACGCAGTGTGCGTCCGATTGCGGCACAATCGGAGGTACGAAGCCTGCGGACAATGCGTGATATCTCCCAGCCAGCAGGGAGACAAGCGCTACCCTTGCGATCTATGCTGACGAGAGGAACCCCTGTCTGAAATGCCGTAAATGCAAACAGGCGAAACTGGCTGACACGCCTGACCCAAAAGGGAAGATGCCTGCCTGGCGGTCTGAGGGGGCTGACCAGGATTACTCCACAGCGCATCCGGCGTATAGGGGGCAGCTACGGATTGCTATCACATCACCTATCGGAACTGGGGAACTCCCGCACCGCTTAGCCCGGCAATGGGGCGCGAAACTGCCAGCGTGCGGAGGGGAGGACGGAGGCGGCGTAGTAGCCGAATGCCTGGCTGTAATGGCCAGGACAGGGTGAAGGTCCGCCAGGGTAAGCCGACCCAAAGGCAAGCAAACGGATGGAGAACGGAATGCAGATGACGGGAGGCATCCATAAGCCCTCCTGGTGCGCCGTTCGATCGGCAACGATCAATCCGCCCTTGACAAGTAAGTCGGCCCAACTGGAAAGCCGCGTGCCGAGAAATTGGCCTGCGCGGTTTGGAGCGGGGGAAAGACCGTAAGGTCCTACCTATCGCTACGGAAAGGCAAAATCTCATTCTTGGGGAGGTATCTCGCCCTGACTTCGCCTACACATACTCCGATGTTGGAAGGCAGAACTCTGGCGCATCACAATGCGGTTTTTCAGAAGTCGAGCGCATTACAATGCAGTGGTTTCTGCCACGCAAAATCGGAACATATGCGGATGATGTTATGGCGAGGTCTGACAAAGAGCCCATGCATTGTGATCAGGTTCAGTGAGGCAACATTTGCGTCAAGGTTACCTCTTCCGTCAACATACCGCAGCGGTTGAAACCGCGCGGCTTGTATCCAGCCCCAACGGGGCCGACACAATAGGCTGGTTGACGGCAGCCCTTGAGATATTCACAGCAGCGTTTACGTCGGCGTTTGTGGCGTAGCCACACTTCTCACAGAGGAACCGATCTTGAGTCTTGCGATTATCTTTCTCACAATGCCCACAGGCGCTACAGGTGCGACTGGTATTGCGCGGATCGATCAAGACCACGCGCACGCCCGTTCGCTGTGCCTTGTAGCTGAGGAACAATCGCAACTGGTGGAAGGCCCAACTCGCGCGCTGCCGTCGCTCCGACCGTCGAACCGCTGTTCGCTCCCGAATCCCTTTCAGGTCTTCGAGCGCGAGTGCCTTACGGTCGTGTTTAGCCTTACTCACAAGTCGCTTGCTGATTTCGTGGTTGACTTGGCGCTGAAAATGCGCCTCTTTGCCCGCGAGTTGACGCAAGCGCCAGCGAGCGCGGCGCGTATTCGCCTGCTGCAATCGTTGACGGTGCTGAAAGCGTCGTTCACGTATCTGTCTGATCTGCGCGCCGCTGTACTGCTCACCATCCGAGTCGACGGCAAGATTAACCAGACCAAGATCGACGCCAAGC
>DATFXE010000541.1:0-4988 GCA_035258585.1 Roseiflexaceae bacterium
GCCTCCAGCAGCGTGTCGAGCGGCGCATCCTTGAGCACGTAGCCCAGCGCGCCCGCGCGCATGGCGCGCACAATATCGCCCTCGCGCGCGTGCATCGTCAATAGCAGGCCGCGCGCGTCTACATACTCGCTGCGGATCGCCGCCAGCGCCGTGACGCCATCCATCTGCGGCATCTCGATGTCGCTCAGCACAACATCAGGCCGATGCCTTCGGAACAGCTCCACGGCTTCGTGCCCGTTGTTGGCCTCGCCGACGATCGTCAGTCCCTCCTGGCGCTCGAGCAGCGCGCGCAACCCCTGCCGCATGATCGTGTGATCATCCGCGAGCAGGATGCGGATAGACACGGGCTTGTGGTTCTGATCAGCGTTCACGGCTCTCTCCTGTTGGGCGCGGCAGCGCGACGAGGACGGTCGTGCCCTGGCCCATCGCGCTGCAAATCGTGAGTTCCGCCCCGATCGCCTTGGCCCGCGCGCGCATGCTCAGCAGCCCGAACCCGCCAGCCGCCGTGGCCTGCTCCACCTCGAAGCCACGCCCGTCGTCCTGCACGCGCAGCTGCGTCTGCTCGGGCTCGAACACCAATTCGATCGTCAAGTGCTGGGCGTCGGCGTACTTGAGGGTGTTCGAGAGCGCCTCCTGGGCGATCCGCAACAGTTGTAAGGCGGTGTCGATCGGCAGCGCGTAGGCATCGCCACAAACATTGCATTGGACCTCCAGTGGCGTTCCCAGCGCGGTGATCCCCGCGCGGCAGACAGGCCACCTCGGCGAGGTTGAAAAGACATACAGTGACCCTTCGATCAGCGCATTGAGGTATAATTGGATCACAGTATGGAGAAAGCGATGTCAGCTATTCGATTCGTCTGCGCCGCGGTTCTGGCGCTCCTGCATAACCGCCTGGTGCTGTTGTTCATGCTTATCGGCGCGGCCTATCTGTTTAGCGGTAATGTTGCGGCTCGCCCGTCCTCGCCCGGCAAGATACCGAACGGCAGTGTCTACTACTGCGGTAGCTGCCATGAGTCGGGGCATGTCTTCTCGGATGGCAGCCCGCCGGTGCCTTCGTCGCCGGTGCATGGCAATGCCATGCAATACCCATTCTTGAACACGACGCCCACCAAGACCTGGACGACCGATCTCGCAAATCAGGACTCCGACGGCGATGGCTTTACCAACGGCGAGGAGCTGCAGGCCCCCGCCGGCACTTGGGCGATCGGGCAGGCGGACCCTGGCGACGTAAGCTTCGTTTCGAACCCAAGCGACAACAACCCGGCCAACGACGCGTACGAATGCGACCTGGCCTATCGCGCGACACCGCCTGCGCCGCTGCTGCTCGACGTGATCGGCTATATGGCGCCCGCCCACGGCACGATAAGCTTTGGCGCGAGTGTGCGCTCGCCGCTGCCGATCGACTATATCCGCTACACTGTGAAAAACGGCAGCAATCAGACCGTCTACGACAACTTCAGCGCCAACGCTCCATTTCACTCGAGCGCCTGGGATACAACTGCGGTGCCGGATGGCAGCTACACCGCGACAGTGCTCGTGGTTGAGAAGCGCGCCCTGTTCGGCACCACGCCGCGCACGAGCTCGCGCAGTGAGACTTTCACTATCAAGAACAATGCACCTGTGTTTGGTCCCGCCGGCGAGGTCGTCGGCACGCCAGCGCAGCCCTGCAATATCCCTGAGCGCCTGAACGGCATCGCCACGATCTCGGTCAGCAATATCTGGTCGGTCGGCACGCGCTTCGTCAATGGCCCCGGCGATCAGATGCTGATCAAGCATTGGGACGGCGTGCGCTGGACCAGCGTGATTAGCCCGAACGCCAGCATCTATTTCAATGCGCTGCATGCCGTGGCAGCCACGAGCGCGAACGATGTCTGGGCCGCCGGCGAATATGACGACGGAAGCCTGACTCAGACGCTGATCGAGCACTGGGATGGCGCGCGCTGGAAAATCGTCGCGAGCTCCAACCTGGGCAGCTCGAACAACCGCCTGACCAGCATCGCCGCGATTAGTGCGAGCAACGCTTGGGCGGTCGGCAGCTACGACGACGGCAGTGGCGGCTCGCTGCCGCTGATCCTGCGCTGGAACGGCGCGTCCTGGCAGAGCGTAGCGGCGCCGTCGCCATCCGGCGCCAGCGAGGTGACGCTCAGGAGTATTGCGGCGGTTTCGGCCAGCGACATCTGGGCGGTTGGCTCATACACCGATCTCAGCGGCAACACCCTGCGCAAGACGCTGACATTGCATTGGAATGGCTCGCAGTGGAAGATTCTCGCCAGCCCAAATCCGAAGTCATTCCTCAACGCGCTGAATAGCGTGACAGCAGTTGCATCGAATGACGTCTGGGCGGTCGGCTACACCTCGGATGGCGGCGGTTACAAGACGCTGGCGCTGCACTGGAACGGCGCGAGCTGGCAAGCGGCCAGCGCCCCCAGCCCTGGGAGCCCGAATAACGAGCTGTTGGCGGTCGCCGCCGTCGCAAGCGACGATATCTGGGCGGTTGGCTACGCTGGGGTCAGCGCCGACGACGGCCAGACGCTGACGCTGCATTGGGATGGCGCAGCCTGGACCATTGTCGCGCGGCCGGACTCGGGCAGCGGCACACTGAACGCACTCGGCATAACGCCAAACGGCGAGGCCTGGGCGGCCGGAACCGATACCACCGATAGCAGCGTGGCGCGCACGCTGGCTGAGCGCTATGTGGTGACGCGGCCACCGCCCAGCGTGCGCTTTGCCGCCGCTACCGCCAGCGTGGGCGAGGGCGCCGGCAAGGCCACCATCACCGTGCAGCTGAGCGCTGCGCCCACTCAGCCAGTGACGGTGCAGTACGCCACATCGAACGGCACGGCAGTCGCACCAGGCGACTATACGGCCACGAGCGGAACCTTGACGTTCAATCCCGGCCAAATGAGCCAGACATTTGACATACCAATCGTCAATGATACCCTCGTCGAGCCCGACGAGACAGTCAACATAGCGCTGAGCGCCCCAAACGGCGCAACGCTTGGTATGCCGGCCGGCATGACGCTGACGATTGTCGACGACGATGTGCCGCTGCCGACGGTGACCGTCAGCGCGAGCGATGCCAGCGCGGCCGAGGCCGGCCCCGACACCGGCTCGTTCACCGTTTCCCGCACTGGCAGCACTGCCACGCCGCTCGTCGTGCACTACGCTGTTGGCGGCAGCGCTACCCCAGGCGCCGATTATAGTGCGCTCTCGGGTAGTGTAACGATAGCGACAGGCGAGAGCAGCGCGACAATCACCGTCACCCCAATCAACGATTCAAACATCGAAGGGAATGAGACGGTGGTGGTAACTCTGAGCGCCGACCCGGCCTATACTGTGGGCGTGGACACAAGCGCCACGATCACGATCGCCGACGACGACACGCCCACGTCGATCGTGACGATCAGCGCGAGCGACCCCAACGCCGCCGAAGCCGGGCCGCAGGCTGGCGCCCTCACCGTTACCCGCAGCGGCAGCACCAGCGCGCCGCTGTTGGTCAGCTACACCGTTGGCGGCTCGGCGACGGCCGGCAGCGACTATACAGCGCTCGCGGGCATGCTCACCATCCCGGCCGGCCAGGCCAGCGCGACAATCGCGGTCTTGCCGGTCGACGACGCGCTTGTCGAGGGCAATGAGACCGTGGTGGTGACACTCAGCGCCGGCCCGGCCTACACGCTAGGCGCAAGCGCCAGCGCGACAGTCACGATCATCGACAACGACACGGCCGGCGGACCAGGCTGGTTGATCTATCTGCCCCTGATACAGCGGTAGACAGGGCTCAAGAATCCACGACGCCTACACGTTCATCCAGTTCGCGCGGCTTTCTCGACAAGGCCGCCGCCGAGATCGGCACGGCCGCGCAGGCCTGTACCACCCTCACACGCGATGCAGACTAAGGGCCTCTGATAACGGCGTGGTAGATCAGATCGGCCATCGCGTCGCGCTGGCGCTGGATATCCTGCTCGGTGGCCTCGCGCGGCCCAGGCTCGCGCTGCCAGGCCTGGTCGAACAGCATCGTGATCAGCCAGCTGGTCGATTCCAGATCCAGGCCGGGCCAGGTCAGCCCACGCGCCGCCAGCTTCTGCATCGCCACCAGAATCTGTCCATAGATCAGGCGGTTGAACTGCTCGTTATAGGCGGCGATCTCGGCGTCGCGCGGCAGCAACTCGAACCAGGCCCGCCGCAGGCCATAGAACAGCTCGTCGCGCTGCATCGCGCGGTTGACGGTCTGCCGGATGGACTGCTGGGGGTTGCTGCTGAAATCGACTCGGTGATCCCCTGCCCACCTACCCGCAATTCCGATTATGTGCGGCTAATCTCGTATAACGCACAATATGAAGCGTGATAGAGGCAATCTCCCGAATTCGGGAGATTGCCTCAAGAAGCGATACCTAGAGACCGACCGCCGACGCTGCGTTTTCCCGGAACAGTGAGCCTTCACGAATGTAGCGGCGCAGCATGGCGGTGTTCTTGTGACCAATCTGCTGCATAATCACCCGCTCGCTCACCCCAGCCATCGCTGCGGCCGTTACGAGCCCTGCGCGGAGGCTGTGGCCACTATACTCGGCGGTATCCACCTCAATCGCCATGAGGGCGCGTTTGACGGCCCGCGCCACGCCCAGACTACTCAGTGCGTGATTTCCCACATGTCCCCAGCGATCGACTGGCCGGAAGATCGAACCAGTGGTGATTCCCGCAAGTTGAAGCCAAGCTTCCAAGGCGCACTTCGGACAGGTCGAATTACTTGTTCCGATTGGGATGCCTTTGGTAAAGCTGGCGCCCTCCTGATCGGTCTTGGAACGTCGCAGGGTGATGATCAGACCAGCATCGCTGCGCTGAACGTCGCGGACCTGTAAACCCACGATCTCACTGCGCCGAAATGCGCCGGCAAACCCAACCAGCAGAATGGCTTTGTCGCGCAATCCGGGCAGATCATCGGGCAGTGCCGCCACCATTCGACACAGCAGCGGTGTGAGAATAGGGGCTTT
>DATFXE010000542.1:0-7489 GCA_035258585.1 Roseiflexaceae bacterium
CCGGGTCGATGCCGGCTGCCGCTGCCAGCTCATCGGTCAGTAGGCCCCGCGCCGCCAGATCGCGCATCACGCGCACGTTGCTCGCGCGGGTCTCGGCATCCGCCGTTGCCAGCAGTTGGCCGACATTCTGCTTGGTGTAGCCCATGCGCCGGCGCCGGAAGCGCCGCGCCGCCAGCGGCAGCCCCACCACACCGACCGCGAGCAGCAGGGTGGGCCAGAGCGCGCTCGAGAGTGCCAGGCTGAACACGCGCGGGAGTAATGGTGCCGGTGTCGGAACGGCGGTCGGCCCCTCCGTTTGTCGGAATTCCGCAGGTGTCGGTGTGGCGATCGGCGCTACGGTGGGGATGCGTGTGGGCACCGCTGCGCCGGCGCGTGTCGGCGCGGCGGGTGCGTGCGTGGCGATGGGCTGCGGCGTGGCCTGAATGTATACTTTCATCGGTCATAAAGTGAAATTAGTGGTATACTCACAGGCGCGCTTCAGCTTGATGACACTCCATGTGAGGTACTGATGCTCCAAATCACCTTTTCCGAGCAGGATATCCAGCAACTGCGCTACCAACGCTATCATCATCCGCATCCACGCGTACAGCAGAAAATGGAGGCGCTGTTGTTGAAGTCCCAAGGATTACCCCATCATATCATCGCCGATTGTGTCGATGTTTGTGAGAACACACTCCTGGCCTACTTTCGCGCCTATCAGGCTGGCGGGATTGACGCGCTGAAACAGATCAATTTTTATCGCCCGGAGAGCGCACTTGAGACCCATCGCGACAGCCTCGAAGCCTATTTCCACCAGCATCCGCCCACGACAATTGCAGAAGCCGCGGCGGTGATTGAACGGCTGACTGGTATCCAGCGCAAACCGACCCAGGTGCGGGTCTTCTTACGAAAACTTGGCCTCAAACGCTTGAAAACATATGCTGTTCCGGATAAAACAGATAGTGAACGGCAGGATGCTTTTAAAAAACCGAAATCGAGCCGCGGCTCAGCGAAGCGCAAGCAGGACAGCGGGTGGTCTTTTTTGTAGATGCGGCGCATTTTGTCTTCAAAGCCTATCTTGGATTTTTATGGTGCTTTACTCGGATGATCATCCGTTCTCCGAGTGGCCGCAAGCGATTGAATGTCTTAGGGGCGCTGAATGCGGTCACGCACCAGCTCATTACCGTCACCAATGAGACCTATATCACTGCTGATAGTGTCTGTGAGTTGCTGAAAAAGATCGCGGCACTCGGTCTGAAGGCGCCTATCACGATTATTTTGGATAATACGCGCTATCAGCGATGTGCAAAAGTGATTGAACTGGCGGCGGCCTTACAGATTGAACTGCTGTTCTTACCACCATATTCACCGAATCTGAATCTGATCGAGCGATTGTGGCGATTTATCAAAAAACAGTGTCTGTACGCGAAGTACTATGAAGACTTTGCCCAATTCAAGCAAGCGATTGAAGCGTGTCTCGCTGAAACAGACGGTATCCACAAAGAAGAACTGGCAACCTTGTGCTCACTCAAGTTTCAAAGTTTCGCGAGTCTCATCTTATGACCGCTGAAAGTATATGTACGGATCAGTAGTTCGTCACTAGCGGGATCAGCACTGACGTAGATCCAAATGAAAGGACCGAGGGAGAGCAACTCTGGTCGCGCATGACGCACAGTATCGAGTGTGCCCTGTCGTTGCGATGGTCCTTGTCTCGCCCGAACAATAACCAACGCGCGTGACAGCGCATAGAGTGGAGATGTCTTGCAATGGCGACACAAGACTTGAGCGGCAAAATCTGCCTCGTGACTGGGGCGACGGCGGGTATCGGCGAGGTGACGGCGCGCCGGCTGGCGGGCATGGGCGCCGCGGTGACGATCGTCGGCCGAAATGTCGAGCGCGCGGCGGCCAGTGCGGCACGCATCAAAGCTGCTACTGGCGCAACTGTCGAGTTTCTGCTGGCCGACCTGTCGTCGCAGGCCGACATCCGCCGCCTGGCCAATGAGTTCCTGGCGCGGCACAGCCGGCTGGACGTGCTGGTGAATAATGCCGGCGCGATATTCAAGAGGCGGCTCGAAAGCGTCGATGGCATTGAGATGACCTGGGCGCTCAATCACATGAGCTACTTCCTGCTAACCAATCTGCTGCTTGGTGCACTCCAGGCTGCGGCACCCTCATGCATTGTGAACGTCGCATCCGACGCGCATAATGGGGCACAGATCAACTTTGACGATCCGCAGCTCAAGCGCGGCTATAGCGCTTGGCGCGCCTACGGCCAATCGAAGCTGGCGAATATTCTCTTCACAGTCGAGCTGGCGCGACGGCTTGATGGCACTGCAGTCAGCGCCAACGCGCTGCACCCTGGTTTCGTGGCCAGCAACTTTGGCAAGAATAATGGCGGACTGTTCGCCATCCTGATTGGGCTGGCGCAAAGAGTGGCAGCGATCAGCCCCGAATCCGGCGCCGATACATCGATCTACCTGGCGTCGTCGCCGGAGGTAGCCGGGGTGAGCGGGCAGTACTTCGAGACATGCCGCGCCGTGATGCCATCGGCCGAAGCGCAGGACCGCACGGCCGCGGCGCGCCTATGGCAACTGAGCGAGGCGCTGGTGGGCGCCACGGCAACGCTGGGGCGCTATTAGTATCACAACGAGAGTTGGGAGGTCTGGAGGGTAAAGCCCTCCAGATTCCATCCTCAGTCGGGGTGCGAGGGGCGGCTTTGCCGCCCCTCGCACCCCCACCGAATAGGGTTTTTCGGGGGCCAGAGGCGCCCGAACCCCCGTTCGGAAGTAAAGTCTCGTTGTAGTGTTAGAGCGTAAGAGAACATTCGACTCACCGGTTGCTGCAACAAGGTGTGACCAGACCAGCGGGCTGCCACGGCGATAATACATCGCATGACTCTGGTGGACCAGCGCCGCACTGTGGTACGCTGCGGCTAGCCTTTATCAGTTATGTGGAGCCGCCATCCTGCCAGCATTCGTTGCCAGCCGCGGTAGCAGTGTGAGGTGCACGATGGCTTACAGCCGACCGGACCTACCGCGCAGAAGCGCGTGGCGCCGAGGACTATCCGCACGCTTTCGGTTTGGCGGGCTGACGGTGCTGCCGACGTGGCTCCAGGCGCTCTGTACCCCGATCTTGGTCAAGCCGGCGCCTTTCCCGCCCGCGTGCGCCGGTGCCTCCGCCGATACGTTGGCCGAACCTGCGCAGGCTGCGGCTCGATGCGAGCCGCCCATCCCAGTCGGCACGCCCGAGCTCGAGCCCGACCAGCGCGGGCTGCTCACGCACGAGGAGCAGGTTCGCTTCTGCACGCTCTCGGAAGATCTGTGCTGTATTATCGGGGCCGATGGCTACTTGAAACGGCTCAACCCAGCCTGGAAGGCCACAACTGGCTTCACCCTGGCCGAACTCAGCGTCGAGCCCTATCTGGCCTTCGTCCACCCCGAGGATCGTGCCGCCACGCTCATAGCGAGCTCCTCCAGCGTGGTGGATAACCGGCGCCTTGCCTTCGAGAACCGTTGTCGTTGCAAAGATGGCACCTACCGCTGGCTCGCCTGGAACCTCATGCCCGTGCCGGAGGACGGGTACCTCTACGCCATCGCTCACGACATCACGGAACGCAAGCGGTCGGAGCAGGAGCAAGAACGGCTCTACCGTGTCGCCAAGGGGCTGCATGATATCCTGGCGGTGATCAATTCCTGCCGCGCGCTCGACGACATTCTCGCGTTTATCATCGTACAGGCCACCCGGCTGCTGGACGTCGCGGCCGGGCAGCTCTACCGGTTGGAGCGAAGCAGCGACGCGCAGGAGCCCACGCTGTATGTCGAGGCGTCGCACGGGTTTGCGATCGATCACGTTGGCACGATACTAAAGAACGCGCCCCTCACCATCAGCTACCAGGCCATACAGCGCGGTGCACCGATCGCCATCCCCGATCTGGCAGCGGTGCTGGATCGCCTGCTGGCCCAGCCGGCGTTCGGGCGCGGCCAGCAGCAGCTGGTGACGGAAGTGCGCCAGCGCTTCCGAGCCATGCTGGCTGTGCCGCTGATCATCAGCGGTGAGGTGTACGGGACAATTTCGCTCTACAGTGAAGACCCTCGGCGCTTTCAGGACGAGGAAGTCCAGCTGGCGGTGGCGTTCGCTACGCAGGCGGCGCTGGCCATCGAGAACACGCGTCTGCGCGAACAGGTGCAGCGGGCAGCGGTGCTGGAAGAGCGCCGGCGCCTGGCGCGCGAGCTGCACGACTCGGTCACTCAGTCGCTGTTCAGCGTGAGCCTGCTCGCCCAGGTACTGCCCGATCTGTGGGAAGTCGATCAGCAGGAGGCCCGCGCCGGTCTGCATCAGATCCGCGATCTGACGCGTAGCTCGCTGGCCGAGATGCGCGCGCTGCTGCTCGAGTTGCGCCCGGCGGCCCTGGGCGAGCATAGATTGACGCCTGGTCTGCGAGCGCATGTCAGCGCCTTCGAGCGCCGTACTGGTATTCCGGTCACGATCGATGTGGCCGGCGATCCTGGGCTGCCAGAGGCGGTCGAGCAGGCGTTCTTCCGGATTGCGCAGGAGGCCCTGGCGAACGTGGCCCGGCATGCCCAGGCTCGGAGCATTCGGGTGGCACTGCGGGCCTGTATGCCAGTGCGCCTGGTGATTGCCGACGATGGGCAGGGCTTTCAGCCCGAACGTATCGGTGAGGGGTGCTTTGGCCTGGTCTCAATGCGCGAACGCGCAGCCCAGGTGGGAGCGCAGCTACAGGTGCGCTCAACGGCCGGCCAGGGGACGGAGGTTATCGTCGAGTGGCCGGGCCCGGACCGGGTCGAGTATCCGGAGCCGAAATCGATGGTCCGTGAGCTGAGATCATGTTCGGCTCACGATCAAAGACTATACACATAATCACGATATTCTGCTACCTACTGCCCGGCCCCAACCAGCCGTTGCGCACGCTGCTCGGCGTCATGCAGGACCGCCGCGACAGCAGCACTGGGGGTGAAGCAGGCGCGGATTGCGTCCTCCCAGATGCGGTGGATGTCGGCGTACGCCTCCAGCCGGTAGGGGCGCGCGTTCTTGAGCTGCTCTAGGAACGGCGCCAGCAGCGGCTCGCTCTTGAAGTACTGGTCGTCGTAGAGGGCAGTGCGCACGGGGTAGCGGCCCATCTCCTTGGCCATGCGCAGCGCGTAGCGGTCCGACACGGCCCACTTCATGAACTCGAACGCGGCCTCACGATGTGCAGCACCCTTCGGCACGAACAGCCCTCCACCGCCCTGCACCGATGCATTCGGCGCTCCAGGCCGCGCCAACGGCAGTAGCGCCGTTCCTACTTCGGCAAAGACATCCGGCGGCGCCTCCTGCTTCAGGCGCGCGATGTCCCACGGCCCTGAGAAGAACAGCGCCACCTTGCGCTGGCCGAACAGCGTGACCGGGTGATCGGACTGGCGTGGCTGCAGGGGCGGAAGTGTGCCAAGCTGGTCGCGCCCGACCTCGGCGAAGAACCGCACCGTCTCGACCACGCGTGGATCATCGAGTGTCGGCACCAGTTTGCCGCTGCGCTCGTCAGAAAGCTCGCCGCCGTTGCTGCGGACCAGGCCGTACATATCCCAGCCGCTGGCCGAGAGCGCCATTCCGTAGCGCGAGTGATCAGGCGAGGTCAGCTTCTCCAGGTCAGATCGAAGCTGCCCAAACGTGTAGTTGGAGCCAGGGGCAGCAAGCCCAGCCCGCGCAAACGCGGCTTTGTTGTAGATCATGAACAGTGCGTTGATGTCGAGCGGCACGCCGTAACGCACGCCCTGCCAAGTGACGTCGTCCATCGCGCCGGGCATGAACTGCGCCGCGGCGCCCCATTGCTGCCACAGGTCGTCCAGCGGTGTAGCCATCCCTTGCGCGCCCATCACGAACGGATGTTGGTGAGCCACGTCGGGCGGGTTGCCCTGGCTGATCGCCAGGCGGACTTTCGACGGCATATCCTCCCAAGTATAGCCAGTGATCTCAATCTTCACGCTTGGATAGGCGCGTTGGAAGTCGGCTGCCAGGTCGAGGATCGGCGGCTGGGTGGCGTAGTCTGCCGCCATCCAGACGCGTAGGGTGATTGGCGTGCCGGCGATCGTGGCGTTACGGGGCGGAGCACCGGCGGGCCAGGTCGCCTCCGGCACCATGCCGCAGGCCGCTAGCAGCATGCACCACCAACAGGCCAGGGCGGCCAAGATTGAGTATCTATTGCGCTTTTGAAGCATCACGTCGTGATCTCCTAACTCCCATCCGCCGCGCTGAAAGCGCACTAGCCCACCATGGTAGCCTTCTCGGCCGACGCGACCGTGCGCTCGGCGGTGCCCATGTGGGGTTGGACGACTACTACGGTCATATCGTCGTGCTGTTCGGCGTCGCCCATGAAGGTGTAGACCTGGTCGAGCAAATCGCCAAGGAGCTGATCGGGGTGCAGCGAAGGCCCGTCGCTGTTCAGCAGCGCCTCCAGCCGCTCGAAGCCGAACAGCGAGCCGTCAGAGCTGCGCGCCTCGACGATGCCGTCGCTGACCAGTAGGATCAAATCGCCCGGCTCGAGCACGACCTCGGTGTCTGCATAGCGCGCGCCGGCAAAGGCGCCCAGCGGCAGGCCGGCCGTCTCAATCATCTGAGCGTGGCCGCTGCGGATCAGCAGGGGCGCGATCATGCCGGCGTTGGCGACACTCATGGTTCCGCTAGCCCGATCGAACACGGCGTAGAGCAATGCGGCATTCATTCGGTTCGCCTTCAGGCGCGGTGCAAGTTGGCCGTTCAGCGCGTCGAGCAGATCGTGCGGGCGCCCGACCGCGCGGCTATGCGCCTCGACTGTGCTCGACGCCAAGGCCATCATCAGCGCCGCTCCGACACCCTTGCCGGAGATGTCGCCGATTGCGATCGCCATACGGTTATCGTCCAGTGCGATATAAGTGTAGAAGTCGCCGCCGACCTCGTAGGCCGGAATCGAGCGCGCCTGGACGGCGATCTGCCGCGCGTCGCCCGGCAGGCTGCTGGGCAACAAGCCGAGCTGAATGTCGCGGGCCAGGGCCAGCCCCTCGCGCAGCCGCTCGTTCTGTAGCTCGATTTCGGCGCGCGATTGCTGGAGATGCGCGGCCATGCGGTTGAACTCCTGCGCCAACTCGCCGATCTCATCCTGCGCATGGATCGGAATGGTCGAGCGTAGGTCGCCTGCGCCGATCGTCGCAGCGCCCTGGCGCAGCTCCTGGATCGGCTGAAGGATGCGGCGGGACTGGTAGATGCCCCAGGCGATCGTCGTGGCGATCACCAGCACGATCTCGGCGACCAGGAATAGCGTGTCGCGCTGAGTCGGTGCATAGGCCACCTCGCGCGGGATCTCGACCACCGCCCACCAGCGCGCCGGCTGGACCGCAATCGGCGACCATGCGCCGATGACCTGCGCGCGCGCACTGGCGGCATACTCGTGAACCGTCTCGGGCGAGCGAAGCAACACGGGAAGTCCAGCGGGAACGTCGCGGCGCGAATCGGCCGCGAGCTGCAAGGCGCCGTTGTCACC
>DATFXE010000543.1:0-9106 GCA_035258585.1 Roseiflexaceae bacterium
GGCGCGTGCGGAACAGCCCGAACAGCAGGCGCTGGCTGCTCATCCGGATATAGGTCAGCTTGTCCCACTCGCCGATCTCGGCCAGCTGATCGGCCCTGCGCTGCTCCAGCACCAGCGTTCCGCGCGGGAACGGGCCGGTGATCAGGAACAGTACATAGCCCAGCAGCGCCGTCAGGCCGAGCAGCGCCAGCGCGACGGCGACGCGGAGCGCCAGGCGCATGTTGAGCCAGTATGGGTCTGCCACGCGGCTGAACGTCACGACCTGCGGTGCGAGCTGGTATTCGGCGCCTTCCTGCGTGGTGGCCTTCAACGTCGCCGTGAAGGTGTAAATACCCTCCGCCTGCAGGTCGCCCAGCCGGGCTGTGAAGGCACCGGGCCGCCGTTCGTCCGGCAGCAGCTGGATGGCTTGGCTGAAGCCCTGCGCATTCTCTAGTCGGCCGCTGACGATCGTGGACAGATCTTCTTTAAAAATGCCGCTGGGGAAGCCCGGCTGCCCGCCCTGGGTTAGCTGAACCACCAGATCCAGCGGCGTCAGCACAAGCCCCTCGTACATCTGGCTGATCCCGCCAGGGGTAGGCGCAACGGTGCGCATACACGGCAGCTTCGGGTCGACCGCGACGACCTGCTCCGTGCTGCGGAGCAGAGGCGTGCCATCGGGAAGCCGCGCTTCGACGCGCGCCTGGTACGCGCCTCCCTGCGGGCCAGGCGTCAGGGCCTGGTCGGTGCGCCAGCGCTCGGGGGCGGCGCTGTCGGGAACGAGCTTGCGCGTGATCAGCTGGCCGTCGATCGTGATCGACAGGGTCTGATCGAGTGTGAAATCCGGCAGCCGCTCGATCGGCGCGCCATCGGCGTCGCGATAGCTGACCGCCAGATCGAAGTTTTTGCAAGTGGAGATAACTGCGTCGGCCAAGCGCTCGATTCGCGCATCGGCCAGCCGGAACTCGCCAACAATCGCGCGGTAGCGTGGGGTTATACCGCTGCCGGTGATCTTGCAGCGCCATTCGCCCGGAGTTGGCTCTTTGATGATAAAGGTCTCGGATTGCGCGCTGCGTGTGTATCCCAGCAGCTTCGGCACCGTCTTGATCAGCGCTGTTCCATCCGGTCGGACGAACACGGCGCGGCCGTTCGGGTCGGGGTACTCCAGAATCAGCGTGAGCGTCGAGCGGTAGGGCTCGATCGTGATCGGGCTGCCGTCGCAGGCGTGCGTCGTTCCCGGCGGATCGCCCACGCTGTGCTGGGCAATCTCGCGGAACTTGGCCGCGATGTCTTTCGGGTCGGTCAGGCGGAAGGTGCGCCCTGGCGCGATCTGGCTCCAGTAGGGCGCGTTCTTCGACCAGAACTGATCGTTGCGATCCAGCCCCAGCACCCACAGCTCGGCATTGCTGAACAGGTCGGCATGCCGGCGTTGCAGCTCAGCGAAATAGCGCGATGGGTTGGCCGTGTCAAATGGGATCTCGTCCAGCGAGGGCTGGCCGTCGGTGAGCATCACCACCACGCGCTTGCGATTGGGTGCGGTAGGGGTCGCGCAATCCAGCAGCGTGCAGACGGTGGTGAACGCCCGCGAGAATGCCGTCTCGCCCAGGCTGCGCGACGCGCTGGGCAGCCGCCGGACGATGTTGGATTGCAGGAACCCGTTCGCGTCGCGCTCGATCTCGATCCGCGTCAGCGGCAGCGCCGTCACCACACTGTCTTGGGGGATCGTATCGCCGCCGAACAGCACCAGCCCGAAGCGGTGTTCTTCGGCGATCGTCGGGCCTTCGGGGCGGCCGAGCGAGCGCAAAATCATGCGCTCGAAGATCGGGCTGAGGCCATCGCGAATCGCCTGGATCGCCAGGCCGTCTGGGTCGGACGGCGGAGTGCGTGGGCAATCCGGCAGGCGCTCGGGTGTGCAGCGCTGGTCGCGGGGGTTGATGATCGTCCCTTTGCTCATGCTGCCGGATTGGTCGACAACAAAGACGATATCGGTGCCGGGCGGCACGTCGTTCTGCGCGTGGGCTGCCGGCGCGATCGCCAGCAGCACAGTCGATATCAGCAGGATCCAGATGAAGCTGCGACCCATGGTGGTTCTCTACTCCGCGAATAGCTCCGGCTCGGAGACCGATTGCCTGATGTGCCGTTCCAAGTCGGTCCTGCGCATTCGCCAGCTGCGCCCAATCCGAAAGGCAGGCAGTTTGCCGCTGTTGCACCAGCGCCACACCGTCGTCTCGCTGACCCGCAGATAGCCGGCGATCTCGGTCACGGTGAGGACTTCGGATGGAGATTGTTTCTGATTCATTGCATGACCTCCGGTCTATGGGGTGGGGGTTTAGGGGCGGGGCTGTGCCCCGCCCCTAAACCCCCACCCCACAAACTGTAAAGTTGCCAAGAACCTCTCTCTAAGAGCGAGCGTTCATTGCATTGGTCGATTCAGATATACATGAGCCGGCATAAGCTGCTAGAACTGAGTATATCTAGCAGGATTCGATTTTTTTCGGTCAGGATGACATTGCGTATCAGCTGCGTAATGACCGATCGTTCATCCAGCATCTCGTACCCCGGTCAGCTCCTGGTACGTCCGCACCACCGGGTTGTGGCGACCCTCGCCTTCATGCGGCGACACCGTGGCGGCGCGCAGGTAGCTGCGGTAGGCCATGCCGATCTCGCGGCGCAAATTCAGCCGATCGTAGGCGCGCAGTAGCCAGCTGCTCAGCTCTTCGGCGGTGTCGTCGATCTCGAGCGCCTGGCGGCAGATCGCGACGCACTCGCGGTAGCGCTGTCCGGCGTAGGCGTGTTCGGCCAGTCGCTCCGCTGCGATCACAGCACTGCCGAGCAGGTGGTCGCGCTGGCCCTGGCCCCACTCGTCGCTGCCGGCCACGTCGATCATGTACGGGCCGCTGTAGAGCCGCAGCGTCTGAGCATACAGCGGTGCGGCGGCGGCCAAACCCTGCTCGTCTTCGGTGCGACAGGCGATATCAAAGGCCTGCTCGAAGAAGCGCGCGTCCGATGTGTAGGAGTCGGCGGCGAAGCTGATCTGGTCACCGCTGATCGTCAGCGTGCGCTCGATCAGCGCCGAGTCGTCTGGGCCGGCCAGCGTCTGGCGCAATGCGGTGAGCGTGCGCGCCATGCTTGCCGCGCTGACCGGCCCGCCCCACACCGCCTCGCCCAGTGCCTTGCGGCTGGCGCCATAGCGCCCGCGGTGGACGAGATACGCGAAGGCGCCCTGCACCTTGCGCCAGCCAGCTCGGCCGCTATCGGGCTGCATCCAGTCGCGCGGCAGAATCTGCCGGCCGCCGACCCAGACCCGCAGCTGGCCCAGACACTCGACGTAGATCGCGTGGTATGGCTGCTCGGCCACTTCAATGCCGCCGATGCTCATGAGGACATGCAATCCCTGCTGTGCCTGAAGCCGTATTTCCGGGTCGGGGTCGCCGAGCAGCTGCCGCAGCCCAGTCACGGCGTGCGCGCCGTGGGCGCCCAGCAGAACTACACATGCCTGGCGGCGGACTTCGGCCTGTGCGTGGTTGAGCAGCGGTAGGTAGAGCCGCGCCACGTTTCCGCCGGTATTTGTCATTGGCTTTCCTTTCCAAAATTGCAAATTGCAGATTATTCTGCTCAATTTGCAATCTCCAATCGGGTGCCCATACCCAGAGGGTACCCGGCGAATCTGCAATCTACAATCTGCCGCCAGCCCAGCGGTAGCCCAGCCCGCGCACGCTGAGCAGATAGCACGGCTGCTGCGGGTCAAGTTCCAACTTGCGTCGCAGGCGCACGATATGCGGGCGGATGAGCTGCCGCGCGGCCTCCTCGTCGTCGACTGCCGTCTGGATCGCCTCGGTCAGTCGCAAACAGGGCACCACTGCGCCAGCATGTCTAAGCAACTCGACCAGAATCGCGAACTCGCTGGGCGTGATCTCGATCGGCTGATCGTGCATCGTGACCGCGTGCCGCTGGACATCAACATGGAGTGGGCCGGATCGGTAGACCCGCGGGCTTGCCGGGTGGGCTGGCGCGCCGGCCGTCGTCTCGCGCAGCCATCCCTCGCCGTACAGGATCGAGTGGAGCTGGGAATACATGGAGGTCAGCTGCTCAGCGCGCGCCCGCGAGCTGTAGTAGTCATCCAGAATGGCCGCTACCCGCTCGCGCAGGGTCTCCAGATCGATCGGTTTGAGCAAGTAGTCGGCAGCGCCGCAGCGCACGGCGGCGATCGCGCTCGACAGCGAGCCATTAGCCGTGAGCATGATGATCGGCAGGCGCGGCCAGAGCCTCCGGGCCGCCTGCATCACTTGCACGCCGTCGGCATCGCCCAGCCGCAGATCGACCAGCAGCAGGTCGATCCCCGGCCGTGCCAGCCGCTCAAGCGCCTCGGTGTCGTTGCTCGCCATCTCGACGTCGTAGCCCGCGCGGCCCAGCGCATCACCCAGCAGCCGCTGGACCACGAGCTCGTCGTCGACCAACAACAGAGTTGCTCTACTCATGGGTTGCCTCGCTCGAGGGTAAGCGGTACAGGTCGCGCAGCCGGCTGAGGATCTCCGACATCCGCCTCAGCTCGCTGCTGGCCAGTTCCAGGTACTCGGCGGTTGGCACGGCCAATGTGGCGTCCTCACGGCTCAGGTCCAGGCAGCTGCGCACACTCTGCAGCGGGTTGCCGATCTCGTGCACCACGCTTGCGGCCAGCCGGGCCATAGTCGTAAGCTGCTCGTCGCGCAGCAGATCGCGCCGCTGCTCTTCCTGGCGGGTGACGTCGCGCCAGCGCTCGATCACCTGCTCCGGCCCATCATCCGCCACAACAAAGCGATCGATTTCGTACCAACGCCGCCGCCCGCCGTCCCCGGCGCAGCACGCGCGCCGCGCCGCGGGAAAGGAAGGGTGCGGCTCGATCGTTAGCTGCTCGCTCCGCTCCAGTTCCTGGATGATCGAGGCGTAGTTCTGGCCGATCGCCGCGCGCGGCGGCAGTACAAGCACATCCTCACAAAAGGCGTCATTGGCGATCAGGATTCGTCCCTCGGCATCGATCAGCACCAGGCCGTCCGGCAAGTGGTCGAATATGACACGCATTGGCTCGCGGCTGTGTGACGGTGCGACGGCCTGCTGGCGATGCCGTGGAGGCGCGAGTACGTCGGCGATCATATTGCCGAAGAGCGCCAACATTGCCCATGTGTCGGCTGAGAACACCGCCTTGCTATGCGTGCGGCGCGCCAGCACGAAGGCACCAATCGTGTCGCCAGCGTGCCGTAACGGCAGCGCGACGCAGGCCCATCGGTCATGCTCAGGTATATGCTTAGCGCTTGTACCCTCCGGCAACAGCTCGCTGGTCGGCACGCATGTCTGCCAGGCGCGCTCGGCCGCGGCAGCCATCTGTGCTGATAGTGTTTCGGCATGCTCGGCGCGCTCGGGGCTTCGGAGATGATGGATGGCAAAACAGTTCAGGGCCGTGCCCCCGTCGGCAGCAAGAAAGAGCGCGGCAGCGCCGGCGTCGAAGACGGCGGCGCTCCGCTCGATCAGCTCGGCTGCCAGCTGCTCCGCCGATCGCTCCGCCGCTGGCGATTGCCCGATCGCCAGCAGCAGCGCTTGAGCGCGCCGCCGCCGCTCCTCCAGGCCCAGGCGAACGGCGGTCAGAGCCACGCTCGCCTGAGCGGCGATGCCCTCGAACAGCAGCAGATCCTCGCTCGTGAAGTGCCCTGGCGTCGGGTGGCTGATCGTGAGAACCCCGAAGGTTGTATGGCTGTGCGTCAGCGGCAGCGCTATCACACTTCCTGCCGGCCGTGTATCATGGTGGCCTTCCGGGCACCCAGCGCGGGCGTCGTTCCTCAGCGCCAGGCTGCTGCTGTGGCGCCAAACCAGGCTGGCCGGCCCGTGCTCCAGCTCCCGCCGGGCCTGCTCGAACGTCATCGCACGCGGCTGCCCGGCCGAGGTGCAGTATGCCAGGTCGATACTGCCATCCGGGCCAATCACCACGATCGTCGCGTCGCTGGCATCGACCTGTAGCCCGATCAGTGTGAGAACGCTGCTGGCGATCCCCGCCGGGTCGAGCGTGGCGCGCAGGTCGAACGCCAGCCGCGTCAACAGCGCCGTACGGCGTGACTGGTCGTGCAGCGCGTGCTGTCGCGCCGTGAGCGTATCGCTCACGGCATTTGAGGCTTGTGCCAGCCCGCGCAGCTCGGCCGGCAGGTTGCTTGCGTGGATGCGCGCGGCCCGCCCCTCGCTCAGCTCGTTCAGCGCCGCGCCGATGTTCTGAACGGAGCGCGTCAGCGATAGATACGCTCGGTACACGCTCAATATCGCAATTAGCAGCACGGCTGCATAAATAACCAGATACGCGGCCGCCGCGCTCGCCGCCCATGCCTGGCGCGACAGGCCAGCCAGCAGGCCGTAGCTTGCAGCTATCGTGAGTAAGAGCGCACTGCCGAAAAAGTGAGAACGAAGGCTGTGTCGTATGTGCATCCCAGCACTCCACAACTGCCCGCGGGCTGAAAAGTGACTCGCTTCAAATACTGGTTTTACGCAGTGGCGAGTGCGAGGGTGGCTTCGCCGCCCCGCACCCCCACCATTGGGGAAGGCTGGCGAGGCCTACGGTCCCGCCAGCCTTCCCCAGCGGGATGCTTAAAACAGGAGTTACATAGTCGTCCATTGCGGGGAGGCTTGGAGGGCTGCAAGCCCTCCAAGAATTTTTTTTGGCTCACGTAGTGAGCCAGAAAAAGAAGACCTTGGGGAGACGCCCAGAGGGCACCCGGCCTCCCCAAACCCCTCCACCGCGTAAGTCCTATTACTGAGCGCTGCACAAATAGCTAAACTTTGTGGTGGGGTGTGGGGCGGCGAAGCCGCACACCCCACCACTGGGGAGGTCTGGAGGGCCTTCGGCCCTCCAGACCTCCCCAGCAGCCATCTTTAGCTGCTTATGCAGCGGTCAATAATAGTTAGATTTCTGCATGCATAACGAAGGAGCGACGTAAAGGAATCGTCAAAAGAAATAACAAAATTGTGATACAGGCGCTGTAAAATCAGGCCCCTAATACGATCGCCGTTCGTAAGGCTATCGAACGGTCTGAATTTTGTTGTGATCTAGTTGTGGATGAGCGAGCGGGATGAACCTACACTTGCGATAGCACAGGCGCAAGCGACATAGGCTCGCCCAATGTGTATTGGCTGTTGAGGAGATGAAAGGACACGCACATGTCAACACGGCTGGAACAGATCACGGCGATTCTGGATCGATTGTCGGCGAATGGCGGAGCAGATATCACGGCCGCGGTCGCCGTAAATATGGATGGGATAGTGCTGGCCTCGCGCATGCTGGGCGACGCTAACCCCGATCGCATGGGCGCCGTCGCCGCGTCGCTGGTGGGGATGACCAAGCGGGTTGCGGGCGATCTCAAGATCGGCAATGCAGAGGAGACGATCATCAGGGCCGACGAGGGCCTGTTCGTGGTGCTGCCGTCGGGCGATCAAAGTCTGTTGGCGGTCAATCTGCGCGGGGGCGCCAACCTGGGCATCACGCTGATCGAGGCGCGTGAAGCCGCCGCCGCGATCGGCCGCGCGCTCTAGAGCGCTTTCAGGGCAGCGATAGGGGATTGGCGACGGGGTTACTCCCAATCGCCAATCCCTATCACCAATCGCCGCATAGCTTGCGCGGGGTAGCTTATGGCGCTGGAAGGCAGCCTGCATGATCTGTCGCTGGTCGACCTGATCCAGATCTTTCGGATGGGTCTGAAGACAGGCGTGCTGATGCTGGTCGGCGGCGCCGAGCGCGGCGTGGTGTACGTGCGCGAGGGCCGCCTGATCGACGCAGTGCTGGTGCATGGCCCCGAGCGGCGGGTGATCGCCACCGCCGACGACGCCGTGATTCGCTTGCTGCAGTGGGAAGATGCCGCGTTTACGTTTCAGCCCGACCCTAAGGCGAAAGGGCGCCCTACGCGGATCGTTCACGATGGGGGGTGGCTGGCGCAGCAAGGCAGCCGGCGGCCGGAGCAGGCGCTTCATATGCCGCTCCAGCGTATCACGCTGGACACCCGGCTGGCGCTGGCGCGGCTGCCTGGCGCCGCCGAGTGCGCTATCAACCTCGACCTCGATCAGTGGCGGTTGCTCTGCCAGGTGGCACTCAGCAAAAGCGTGCGCGACATTTGCGCGCTGGCCGGCGTGGAGCCGGATCAGGCGATCGACAGACTGGCGGAGCTGGTGGCGATCGGCTTGGTAGAGATCGTCTAGTACAGCTTGATCTTATGCCCCGCGCCCTTCAGCAGCTCGCCGGCGATCACATGGCGCTGGATCTCGTTGGTGCCCTCGAAGATCCGGGTCACACGCGCGTCGCGGTACATGCGCTCCAGCGGCAGCTCGCGCGAGAAGCCCATGCCGCCGTGGATCTGGATCGCCTCGTCGATCACCTGCGAGGCCGCCTCGGTACAGTACAGCTTGACGATGCTCGACTCGAGCGTCGCGCTCTCGCCGCGATCGACCTTCCTGGCGCAGTCGTACACTATCTGCTCCATGGTGTAGATCTTGACCGCCATATCGGCCAGCTTGAATTGGATCGCCTGGAAATCGGCGATCGGATGGCCAAACTGTTGGCGCTCGACAGCATACTTGAGCGATAGCTCATAGGCCTCTTTGGCCGATCCCAGGCTGGATGCGCCCAGCCCGCAGCGGCCGATGTCCAGCGTCTTCATGGCCGTGGCGAAGCCCTGCCCTATTTGGCCGAGCACATTCGCCGCCGGCACTTTGCAATCCTCGAAGTACAGCGAGGCGGTGTGCGAGGCGCGCAGCCCCATCTTTGGCTCGACCTTGCCAACCTTGAAGCCGGGGAAGTCCTTCTCGACGATAAAGGCGGTGATGCCGCCGCGCGCCCTCAGCTCACGATCGGTGGCGGCGAAGACCACCAGCACATCCGCAAACGAGCCGTTGGTGATCCACATCTTGCTGCCGTTCAGCACCCAGTCAGCACCTTGGCGGGTGGCGCTGGTGCGAATATGCGCCGCATCCGACCCGGCGCCTGGCTCGGTCAGCGCCCAGGCGCCCAGTTTGCGACCCTCGCACAGCGCGGTCAGGTAGCGGTCCTTCTGCTCGTCGTTACCGCTCAGGTAGATCGACATCGCACAGAGCTGCGCATGCGCCCCGATGATCGTGGCGGTCGAGG
>DATFXE010000544.1:0-7528 GCA_035258585.1 Roseiflexaceae bacterium
TGCAGGGGGTCTGGGGGGCCGCAGGCCCGCCCAGCGGGGAGCGCGAGGGGCGGAGCCGCCTCGCAAGCATCATCCATAGAAACGCTGTAACGGGGAGCGCGAGGGGCGGAGCCTATGCTATACTTGCTCGCGAGCCACAACGAGAGGAGCAGCATCATGAAAACCGCCACAATCAATGGCATCGATCTGGCCTACCATGACGAAGGCCAGGGCCAGCCGATTCTGTTCATCCACGCCTTCCCGCTGCATAGCGCCATGTGGGAGCCGCAGATTGCAGCATTTTCGTCGCGCTACCGCCTCATCGCGCCCGACCTGCGTGGCCTGGGGGCGACCGCGCGTGGCGGCGGCGCGGCCAGCCTCGACCAGCACGCCGACGACATGGCCGCGCTGCTCGATCAGCTTGGGCTCGAGCAGGTCACCGTCGCTGGGCTATCGATGGGCGGCTACATCAGCTTCGCGCTCTTGCGACGCCACCCCCAGCGCATCGCCACGTTGATCCTGGCCGATACGCGCGCTGGGGCGGACAGCGCCGAGGGCAGGCAGGGCCGCGAGCAGAACGCCAGGCTGGCCGAGGAGCAAGGGTCTGGCGCGATCGCCGACCAGATGCTGCCCAAGCTGCTGTCGGCTAGCGCCCCCACCGCCCTGCGCGACGAGGTGCGCGGGATCATCGAGTCGAACGACCGCGCCGGGATCGCCGCCGCGCTGCGCGCCATGGCCGCTCGCCCCGACTCTACATCCCTGCTCGCGGCGATCGAGGTGCCCGTGCTGGTGATCGTCGGCGCCGAGGACACGCTGACGCCGCCCAGCGAAGCCGAGGCCATGTTCGACGCCATCCCCGGCTGCCGACTCGCCAATATCCCTCTCGCCGGACACCTCTCGAACCTGGAGGCGCCCGACGCCTTCAACACCGCGCTCGACGAGTTCCTGGCGCCCAGGCAGACCTTTGGGGTCGGCGGGGGTGGCAGCGGGAAGTGGTGACGCCCAATATCGTTAGGTGTTTCGATGGCTATGTGCCAGAGGAATCCTTAGCACGGTTTTTCGCTGCGTTGGGAGGTTTGGAGGGCAAAGCCCTCCAAAGAACTTCCTCTTTCCGCCCACCCGTGGCGGCAAAGCCGCCACGGGTGGGCGGAAAGAAGGTTCTCGGGGGCCACAGGCCCCGGGTACCCTCTGGGTGACCCCCGCTAAAACGCCAACTGCGTAAGTCCTAAGAACATTGCGCCACGAACACTTCTACGCGATCGCGGTAGAGAAAAGACGCGCCGCTCGCGATTTGAGTCTCGCTCTAACGCTGTGGCCGCGCCACGCTCGGGGAGATCTTGCGCCCGCGGATAGTGGTGCGCTTGAGCGCGCGCAGCACCTTCTCGGACAGGTTGCCCGGTACCTCGACTAGTGCGAAGCGCTCGAACAGCTCGATCGCACCGATCGCCCGGCCGGGGATGCCGGCCTCGTTGGCGATCGCGCCGACGATGTCAGCCGGCCGAACGCCGTCGTCGCGCCCGGCGTCGATGTATAGCCTGGTCATGCCGCGCTCTGGCCCGAAGTCGCGCGGGCCGCGCCGGCGCCGGCCGTCGCGCTCATCCTCGAAGCGCTCCTGCTCGGCCAGCTTGTCCTCGGTCTCGACGAGCGACTGATCCAGCAGCAGCTTGAACGCCGCCGCGGCCAGGTCGGTCGGGCTGAACTCTTCGCCCAGGTCCTCGGCCATGATCATATACGGCTCCAGCCCGCCGCCGGTGATCGTCTCGCGCAGTGTCTCCTTGAACGACTCGCGCCGGCGCGCCACCACATCCGAGATCGTCGGCAGGCGCAGGCGCTGGATCGGCGCGCCGGTCATGCGCTCGATCGAGCGCAGCATACGGCGCTCGCGCGGTGTGACCAGCGTGATCGCACAGCCGGTGCGCCCGGCGCGGCCAGTCCGGCCGATCCGATGAACGTAGATCTCGGGGTCGAGCGGCATGTCGTAGTTGATCACATGCGAGACGTGCTCGATATCCAGGCCGCGCGCCGCCACGTCGGTAGCCACCAGCAGCTCGACCTGGCCGCTTCGGAAGCGCTGCATCACCCGGTCGCGCTGGACCTGGCTGAGGTCGCCGTGCAGCGTCTCGGCCGGGAAGGCCCGCGCGATCAATCGCTCGCCCAGCGAGTCGACCTCGCTCTTGGTGCGGCAGAAGATAATCGCCGACGCGGGCATCTCGAAATCCAGCACGCGCGCCAGCACCTCGAACTTGTCGCGCCCGCCGACCTCGTAATAGATCTGGCGAATCTGTGGCACCGTCAGGTGTTCAGATTTGATCGTGACTCGCTGCGGGTCGCGCATGTAGCGCCTGGCCAAATCGGCGATTGGGCCGGGTATAGTGGCCGAGAACAGCGCGGTCTGGCGCGTCTCGGGCGTCTCCTTGAGGATCGACTCGATATCTTCGATGAAGCCCATGTCCAGCATCTCGTCGGCCTCGTCCAGCACTACCGTGCGCACCTGGTCGAGCTTGAGCGTGCCGCGCTGAATGTGGTCGAGCAGCCGTCCCGGCGTGCCGACCACCACGTCGACGCCGCGGCTCAGCGCGCGCAGCTGGCGCTCGATCGGCTGGCCACCGTAGACCGGCAGCACTGAGATCTGGTGGTGCTTACCGTAGGAGTGGAATGCCTCGGCCACCTGCACGGCCAGCTCGCGCGTCGGCGTCATCACCAGGGCCTGGGGGGCGCGCGCGTCGGGCTGGAGTCCCTCGATAATCGGCAGCGCAAACGCCGCCGTCTTGCCTGTTCCGGTCTGCGCCTGCGCGATGATATCGGCGCCCGCGCGCATCTGGGCGATCGTGCGGGCCTGGATCGGCGTCGGCTCCTCGTAGCCAAGCTCGGCGATCGCCCGCAGCGTCGGCTCGCTCAGCCCTAATTCTGCAAAACTGGTTGTCGAACTACTTGTCACGCTCTAACTTCCTTGATAGCAAACAAGGAGCGCAAGATATCGATCTTGCGCTCCATCAGTCATATCGACGCGTATCGGCGTCTCGCAAGATTTACAATCTACCTGATGTCATCTGCCGTACTTTCGGTTTACTATGCATGATGAGTGCCAGCATCGGTCGCTATTATACCGCGATTTGGCGCTTTTTGCACATTAACTTCTGGTATGTATCTTGCAGCCTCAAAGTCACTTTTGTGATCTGAACTCCGTGCTAACAGGAACAGGAGGTGAACAGATGACCGCGCGAGCGCCCATCGAGGTTACCAATCTCGACAGTTACGGCTTCCCTGCACTGCCGTGGAGCAGGCCGCGTGATCTTCTTGCAGCCAGCCCATCGCAGTCCGGCATCGCCTTCTTCCTTGGGACGTCGCGACCGGACGGCCGCCCGCATGCCGCTGGGATCGGAGCCCTCTGGCTCGACGGCGACCTGTATTTCACCAGCGGGCCCGCGACCCGCAAGGCACGCAACCTGGCGACGCACCCGGCCTGCACGATCGCTGCTAGGCTGGAGGGCATCGACCTCGTCCTCGAGGGCGAAGCGACCAGGGTCACCGATCGGCCGACATTGGAAGAGGTGGCCCGCCTGTACCGCGAGGGCGGGTGGCCGGCGGAGGTCGAGGGTGACGCATTTACGGCTCCGTTCAGCGCCCCGAGCGCCGGGCCGCCGCCCTGGCAGCTCTATCGCTTCACGTTCCACAGTGCCTTCGGAGTCGCCACCGCGGAGCCGTATGGTGCCACACGCTGGCGGTTCGACCGCTGATGGGTGCAGCAAGGAGATCGGTCATGCGTAAGCTCTGAATCCGCTGAATACCTCCTCTCAGCCACGTAACCTATCATATGAGCCCATCCAAACCCTCGGCCTGGCCGGAGATGGTATAATCGTGCCCGGAGATGCATAGAGGCACGAAACGAGGGTATGGATGAAGCTCCAAGGGCGTGTGGCGATCATCACAGGCGCGTCGAGCGGTGTCGGCTATGAGACGGCGCGGCTGCTGTCGCGCCAGGGCGCCGTGACGGTGGCGGCGGCGCGGCGGCGCGATAAGCTCGAATGGCTGGTTGGCGAGATCGCCGGCGAGGGCGGGCAGGCGCTGGCGTTCCCGACCGATGTCACCAGTGCGGCCCAGGTGACCCGTCTAGTCGAGAGCGCATACAACCTGTTTGGCCGGGTCGATATCCTGGTGAACAGCGCTGGCGTTGCGCTGAAGGTTGCCCCGCTCGAGCAGTTCGGCGATCAAGAGTTTCGCACGATTCTGGAGACAAACCTATTTGGTGCCTTCTATGCGATGCGCGCCGTCATACCATATATGAAGCGCCAGCGTAGTGGGACGATCGTGAATGTCGGATCGCGAGTGGGCAAGGTCGGCGTGGCGAATATCGCACCGCTCTGCGCCGCCAAGTTTGGGCTATCGGGCATGTCGCAGGCGCTCGGCCACGAGCTACGCCCGCACAATATCTACATCACAACCATTCTGGCCGGCATGATCAACACCGATATTCACCCGCTCAACCCGAGCGAGGAGTTCCGCCGCCAGCTCATGACTGCGCGCGATGTTGCCGAGGCAGTCCTGTGGGTCTGTACCCTGCCGCCATCGTTGCGCGTGGACGAGCTGCCGCTGATGCCCAGACAGCTGGAGATGTAGCTAGCTGTTGGCAAAAGGTGGGTATCGGCACCAGCAAACGGAATCATCGCTGCAACTTGCATGGATGCCAGATCGAGACGATACGTCCATCGCCGCGGGTCAGCGTCCAGCCGCTGCGACCACAGCTCATAGCCGCCTGCCGCCATTGCCTCCGAAGTGTAGCGGTCGCCGGTCTCGAACTCAGTGCCTTCAATGGTGAGGGTCATCCCTCCGGATCAGAGTGCCCGCGTCTGCCAACAGTCGGAGTGAACGTTCCGGAGCCGCAGCCGCAGCAATCAGAGCGATGCCTGTGAAGTTCTGCATGATCGAAGGCAGCACCTGAGCGATCTGATCGCACATCCGGTCCCTGGCGTCGTGATAGGTGGTTGCGAGTGTGACGCTCATTCTTTTTCACCTAGCCTGGCCACTCTACCATCGGCAGCCTTGTTTCGGCCTCGATCGCCAGTAGCCGGTTGTACTTGGCCAGCCGCTCCGATTGCGTGATCGATCCGACTTTGATCTGGTCGCCGCCCCAGCCGACTGCCAAATCGGCCAGCCAGGTGTCTTCGGTCTCGCCGCTGCGCGCGCTGATCGTCACACGCCAGCCGGCCGACCGGGCTAGATTGCAGGCCTCGGCCGCTTCGCTCAGCGTCCCAATCTGGTTGAGCTTGAGCAGCAGCGCGTCGGCTGCGTTGATCTCAATCGCGCGGCGGATGCGGCCGGGGTTGGTGCAGAGCAGATCATCCCCGAGCGTCAGCGCGCGCCCGGCCAGCCGATCGCGTAGCGCCGGCCAGTGCGCCCAGTCGTCCTCAGCCAGCCCATCCTCGACGCTGACGATTGGGTAGCGCTGGACCCACTCGCCCAGGCGCGCGATCATGGCCGTGCTTGTCAGTGGCTCTCCACCCAGATCATAGCGGCCATCGCGGTAGAAGTGGCTTGCGGC
The DNA here is from genome assembly GCA_035258585.1 of Roseiflexaceae bacterium. Taxonomy (GTDB): domain Bacteria; phylum Chloroflexota; class Chloroflexia; order Chloroflexales; family Roseiflexaceae; genus DATFXE01. The sequence goes on from DATFXE010000544.1 coordinate 5,519, forward strand.
CACATCCAGCGCCAGCGCGACATCGCGGCCTGGCTCCAGGCCAGCTGCACGGATGGCTTAAACTGCGTCCGACAGCATTGTCTCGACATCCGGGAAGGGCGGCGCCAGCCCACCCTCGTCGGCGGTCAGCGCACGCATCACATACTTGGCCCGCGCCAGATCCGCCGCCGCCTGGTAGACGGCAAAGGCCGCCGCCAGGCCATCCTCGATCGAGGGAGCCGTGGGCACCACCAGCACATCCTGGATCGGCACCTGGCCACCGGCGTGCTTGCCGCCGCTGAACAGGTTGATCGTCAGGCGTGGCAGCGACTTGAGATCATCGTTCGAACGTTCGAACGTCTGAATGTTTGAACGTTGATTGAGAATATCCCCGAAATGCTGATACAGTGGCACCCCATGCTCGGCCGCCACCGCCCGCGCGAAGGCCAGCGAGACGGATAGCAGCGCGTTTGCGCCCAAGCGGCGCTTGTTCGTCGTGCCATCCAGCGCGATCAGCGCGGCGTCTAGCTCGGCCTGGCCGGCGAAAGGTTGCCCAGCCAGCGCGGCCTGAATAGCGCCTCCGACGTGGCTGGCCGCACGGCGGCAGCCCAGACCGCGGTAGCGGCGTGGATCGCCGTCGCGCAGCTCCAACGCTTCGGCGCTGCCCGTCGACGCGCCCGACGGCACCGAGGCGACGCCGATCGCGCCGCTCGCCAGCACGCAGCGCGCCTCGACTGTCGGCCGGCCGCGGCTGTCGAGGATCTCGCGTCCGGAGAGTTGGGTGATGGTTGACATAATGGCCTTTGTGTAGACTATCGTAGATCCGTTCCGATTTTTCTGGTCGTCGAACTGGCGGCCTTGCCGCCAGTTCGACGACCAGAAAAGGCATCAGGAAGGGCGCAGCCCTTCCTTACCTACCCTTGTGAGCCCCCATCTGGGAGGTGTGGAGGGGCCCGGGTACCCTCTGGGTGCCCCCTCCACACCTCCCCAGCGAAGGTATTAGTTGTTTGTGCAGAGATCAGTAGCACCGGTCGACAAATGCTCTTATCAACTCGACGATTGTGGTCGGAGGTTTATGTATCAGGGGAATCACCGCAGTCCGCTGGAGGGCGCGCTCCTCGCCGCTCATGTATTCCAGTGTCGAGCGCCCTGCCACGCGCGCCAGCAAGCAGCCGAGCGTATGGCGCACGGCGCGCGGTTCCAGATCGGCCGCCCAGGGAAAATCGCCGAGCGAATCGCGATACGATCGCCAGAAATCTGCCGCCGCGCCGGCGAACGCCGCCCGCCGCTCGCGGACATGGTGTGCTTTGCTCAGCAGGTGCGCCAGCGCGAAACCAAGGTCGAACGCTGGGTCGCCAAAGTGGATGACCTCGTGATCCAGCAACACGAGCCGGCCCTGATAAATGAGGATGTTCTTTGGGCTATAGTCGCCGTGAACCAGTGTCAGGCGGCGGGCGCGCGTCGCTGCGATCAGCGCATCATAAAACGAGGCGGTCTCGGGAATCTGTGTCCATGTGTAGACATAATACGGCTCGATCCGTAAAGATTCGAAGAACGAGCGGTCGTTGAAGGCTGCTGCGATCTGATCACGCCGCTCGTAGGCTGTGCGATGAATGGTGCCCAGCAACTGCCCAAACTGCTCGACATGCCTGGTCTCCAGGCGGCCCGTCAGGAGCATGGTTTTCCAGTTCTCATGCGGCTGGGGCACCGCTTGCATTGCTAAAACGTAGTTGCTGTGATCTTCGAAGATCAGCCGTGTGCTGGCGCCAGGTATCAGCCGTTCCAGCCAGCGCAGGCCGAGCGCCTCCCGATTGATGCGTTCGGGGCTGCTGTACCACTCGACGGCGACGCGCAGCTTTTTCAGCGCCTGTTTCAGCACCCACGCCTCGCCGCCTGGCCGCTCGACCAGCACCGTGCGGTTGGAGACGCCGCCGGCCAGGTTCGTAATCGCCGGCTGCTCGTCGGCCGTGATATGGCCCGAGCGTCGCAAATAGGCCAGCAGCTCGTCGGGCCGCTCGATATCAAGACCCG
>DATFXE010000545.1:0-8652 GCA_035258585.1 Roseiflexaceae bacterium
CAGCCGTAATCGTGCAGGCGCAGGCCGGTCACCGCCGAGATCAGCCGGTTGGCGATCATAGAGGGCAGCAGCCGGCTCCAGTAGGCGTCCTGGCGATCCTTGCGCCAGCCGCTGACGACATCATAGCCCTGGCCGAGGCGTTCGAGCATGGCCGGGATGTCGGCCGGGTCGTTCTGCAGATCGGCGTCGATCGTCACCACCACCTGGCCGCGCGCGCGATCGAAGCCGGCCGCGAAGCCGGCCGTCTGGCCAAAGTTGCGGCGCAGCCGTACCACCCGCAGCCGCCGATCCCCCCGCGCCAGGTCGCGCAACAGCGCGAAGCTGCGATCCTGGCTGCCGTCGTCGACCGCGATCAGCTCATACGGGTAGCCCATGTCGCTCAGCACCGTCGTGAGGCGCTGGTACAGGTAAGGGATGCTCTCCTCCTCGTCGTGGATCGGGATCACGACCGAGAGGTAGGGCTGATCGGGATCGACCGCCGGCCAGGTCAGCACGCTCGCATCGTCCGATATTGGTTCAGGGGCGACAAGCCGTTTCATGCACTTCTATCTTTTCACGAACAAGCGACCTGGCCGCGCTGCCTGGCGCGCTATATACCTACATTATCGTGTGTTAGTACGTTTGCTGGATTGTCGCGCTTGAGTATACCACAGGAAATGGCGAGGGCTGTAGGCAACGGCCACAGATGCCGTTCGGCCGCTACTCAAATAACTCTCTGACAGAACAGGTGAATTCGGGTAAGACATCAGAAAAGCTAAGCGTATCGTCAAATCCATATGTACGCGCGACTCCATCCGGCGTGTGGACAATCACCTCACGCGTGCGTGGATAAATCGTCCATACCAGGGGTGTCCCAGCATAAAGAAAATCTCGCACTTTCTCGCGGATCTCATCAGCAGTTTCACTCGGCGAGACAACCTCAACCGCCAGATCGGGAGCCAGTTCCCAAAATCCTTCCGGGACACCGCTTGATGGGATGCGTTCGGCGCGGACGTACGACACATCTGGGCCACGAACCGTATCGGGATCATGGGCCAGCGTATAGCCTGCTTCAACGCCGACATATCCGCCAACCGTCCGTTTGGCCCATAATCGGAGCAGCATCGCCAGAACGACCGCAATGGCACCGTGTTGTCCACCTGGCGGCATAGTTTCAATCACCTCCCCGCGCACGAGTTCCCGATGTACCCCAGTATCTGGTAACTGCCAGAAATCCTGGGCAGTGATGGTTTGGTGTAGTACCGAGCTCATCGTAATCCGCCTTCCGTACACGCGATCGTTCGTGAATCTAATAGTAGCACAGACTTATCTAGCTGGGCAACGAAGAGCAAGCAATCGTCAGCGCCCGCCGGTCGTCACCAGCGTGAAGCGCACGATTCGGTCCTGCGCCAGTTCGGCTTCATTAGTGCTATTCGGGAATTTCGGGTCGAGCGTGCCGATCAGCAGCCGGTTCGGGTCGATCCCCTGCTGCGCCAGGAACTGCTGCACGCTGGTGGCGCGGGCCTCGGCAAACTGGCGGATATCTTCCTGCGAGAAGCGTCCCTCAGGCCCCGGCCAGGCTGCGCTGCCCTCGATCTTCAGGTACAGCTGGGATGATCGCAGCACTGGCAGCACCTGCGTCGTCAAATCCTCAGTCGCTTTCTGGGTCAGGCGCGTGCTCTCCGGCTCGAAGTCGATCTTCTCCAGCGGCAGCTTGACCACTGCTTGGGCGCTCTGCTGCTGTTCGGCCGAGAGCTGCGGCAGATCGACCTTGGCGGTCAGCAGGAACGAGCTATTGACCGGCGGCGCGGTCGAAAGCAGCTGGGTGTTGCGGGCCGAGCCAAGCGCGAAGCGGCCATCCACCAGCTGATTCAGATCGGCCTGCGGCGGCGTCTGCCCGGCGCGCGCCCACACGCCCTGGGCTTCGCCGATCCGGCTGACCAGCAGCTGCGGGCGCTGGAAGGCGATCTGATTAGCTCCTAGCGTCGCCTGGGCCAGGTGTTCGAGCGAAGCCTTGAGATCGCCCGGCTTCTCGACGAAGGTCCAGTCCGGGTGGCCCCACTGGAGGATCGCCTGCTCGGCCTGGTCTGGCGTATCGACCATAGTCTTGAGCGCCTCGAACCAGGCGTCGTGGAAGGCCTGGACCGCCTCGGCCTTGTTTGTCAGCGCCGGCCGCGAGGTGATCAGCACATCCAGAATCGCACGCAGCTTATCCGAGGCGATCACCACTTTCGCGCCCTTGCCCTCGGCTTCGAGTACATCCGGCTCCCAAGCCGAGACCGCATCGGCCTGGCCGTCGGTGTAGACTTTGACGGCGTCGGCCACTTCCGGCTGCGGCGCCAGCGTGACATCCCTTGGCCCGAGCCCGGCCAGGCTCAGCGCGTAGTACAGGAAGTACTCGCCGACGCTGCCCTGGCTGAAGGCGATCTTCTTGCCTTTCAGGTCGTTGATCGTGGCAATCTCCGGCTTGGCAACCAGCTTGTCGGCGCCGGCGCTCTCGTCGATCACGGCCGTTATTGCGCCGATATTAGGGTCGGATTGGCGCGCGAAGCCGTCCAGCGTGGTCGCCAGCACATCCCACTCGCCGCTCTTGAGCTTAGCCCAGCGCTCTTCCTCGGTGGGCGCCGTGCCTTCGAGGCCGAACGGCACCAGTTTGAGCCCATAGCCGCGCGTCTGAAGCAGCCGGTTGACCTCCATGATGATGCCGGGGTAATAGGTTGGGAAGGCGTCGAACGCGAATGTAACCGTACCCTTGCTGGCGCTGCCCGCAGGCACTGTGGGCGCTGGGCCAACGACGGCGGCAGTCGGCACGGCAGCCGCCGTCGGCTGGGCCTGGCTGCTGGATGTCGGCTGCGGCGCGGCAGTCGGCGCGCTGCCCTGGGGCGTCGGCGATGCGATGATGATGATCGGCGCCTGGGTCGGCACGGCCTGGCCCGGCAGCCCACACGCCCCGAGCAGCAGGCCGAACGCCAGAAACAGCGGGCACATGGCGCGGAAGCGGTGCATAGGAATGATCCTTATGTTCAAGTCTCTCGAAGCCTTAGCACAGCGGATCGCAAATGCGTTCGGATTCACGACGATGGACGACAGACGATAGACGATCACACATCGTCCGTCGTCCGTCGTCTACCGTCCAATCAACCTGGAACGAAGATTTGATCGCTGAACTAAGCGCTTCTTTACAATCGAGTTGATCCTAGCACACCCGCAGGGCCGGTGCAATGGACTTCAGCTACGCCGGACTACATATCGCCCGCTAAAAGCTACTGCCACAGCGCCCAACTCCCGTATCTCGGCCGCCAGCTCCATACGCGCCTTGCCCTTCTTGCGCAGTATCAGCAAGAACCGCTCGACCTCCGCATCCGCTGGCAAGCGGCATTCGGCGGCGAAGTCGCGCGTGACCGGGCGGAGATAGCGAATCGCGCTGTCCTGAATGACGACCTTGGCCGGGATATCCACGCGACGCACGATCAGCCAGAGCATGCTCCAGCCGGCCAGCGTCAGCACGGCGTTGAGGCTGCCGGCGAAGGCGGTGTCCTTGTGATTGATATTTGGAGCAAGTGGGGCCGTCAGCGTCAACGCGCCCGCCTCGAAGCCCGCGACTGTGAGGCCGATCGCGGTGCTGATCGGTATCTCCGCGGCGAGTGTCGCCTGGAGCGCGCGCAGGTCGTGGTCGGTGAAGATCATTGAGAATCCCATATGTCCAATGGCCAGCGTTGTTGGTTCATCCTCTCAATAACACGACTTACGCAGTCAGCGTTTGCAGGGAGGTTTGGAGGGACGCAGTCCCTCCAAAATCGCCTCTTTTTGGCCGATCTCGGCCACATTCGTGGCCGAGACCGGCCAAAAAGGGGAGATCTCGGGGGCGGTGAAACCGCCCCCGAACCCCCACCGCGTAAGTCGTGTCAATAACAGTAGTTGCGCGGTCGTCTATTGCGGGAGGTTTGGAGGGCTGCAAGCCCTCCAAGAAGCTTTTTTCTGGCACACTGCGGCGGCTCCGCCGCCGCAGTGTGCCAGAAAAAAGAAGATCTTGGGGAGACGCCCAGAGGGCACCCGGCCTCCCCAAACCCCTCCACCGCGTAAGTCGTGCCAATAAGGGCAACTGCTAGGCCCCTACGCGACGCATTGATATCCGTCGACCGATCGGTGATAATGGCGATGGAAATCAACCCAAACGCCTATCGCCGCACCACGCCAACCGTTAACGTCCGCCCGTCGATCTCCAGCGCCTCGGTGTGCGCGCCTTCGCCGGGAGCGTCCAGAATCAGGTCATCGGCCAGGGTCTCGGCGCGAATGTAATCGCCCCACTGCCGCACGGTCGTCTCTAGCTCCTCGTCGCCGGCTACGCCGCCCAGATGCACGGCGATCCGGTCGGCGATCGCGAACCCGGCGCTCTTGCGCGCATCCTGGATGTTACGCACCAGCTCGCGTGCGATGCCCTCCTGGCGCAGCTCGGGCGTCACGGCGGTGTCGAGCGCCACCAGCACGCTGCCGGCCTCGGCCACCGCGTACCCTTCGGGCGAAGAGCTTTCGACCAGCACCTCGTCGGGCTGTAGCTGGAGGGCTTGCCCCTCCACGACCAGCCCGACCGTCTGCCCGGCCTCGACCGCGCGGGCGGCATCGCGCGCCGACTCGCCGCCAAGCTCGCGCAGCGCCGCGGTCAGCGCCGGCACCAGCTTGCCGTACTTCTTGCCGACCAGCCGCAGGTTCGGCTTGAAGCGGTACTCGACCAAATCGGCCGAGCTGTCAAGGTAGCGCACGCTCTTGACGTTCAGCTCGTCGCGCAGCTCGGCCTCGAAGCGCCGCAGCCCCTCGGCTGCGCCAGCCGGCACGCGCACCCACAGCTCGCCCAGTGGCTGGCGTACTTTCAGGCCCGCGCCACGCCGCGCCGCCCGCCCCAGGCTGATCGCCTCCAGCAGCAGCGCCGTGTCGGCCAGCAGATCGTCGTCGATCAGCGATTCATCGTACTCCGGCCAGGCCGCCAGATGCACGCTTTCAGGAACGGAGGCTGGAGGCTGGAGGCTGGAGGCTTGTGTCGCCTCGCCCTCTGCCAGCCTCAAGTCTCCAGTCTCCAGCCCCATCAGATTACGGTACAGCGCCTCGCTGACGAACGGCATGAACGGCGCCAGCAGCCGCGCCAGCGTCGTCAGGCAGGTATACAGCGTCTGGTAGGCGGCGTGCTTGTCGGCGTCGTCCTCGGCCTTCCAGAAGCGCCGGCGGTTGCGGCGCACATACCAGTTCGACAGCTCCTCGACAAACGACTCGATCTGCTTGGCCGGCGTATGGATGTCGTAGTTCTCGAACGACTCGGTCACGTCGCGCACCAGCGCGTTCAGACGCGAGATAGCCCAGCGGTCGATCGGATTGCCGTTACGCGCATCGGTGGTCGGTCGCCTACCCTGAGCCGCGGCTCCCCTGAGCGCAGTCGAAGGGTCGAAGGGTCGGTGGTCGGTCGTCGGCTCCGGAGTCCATCCGTCAAGATTCGCGTACGTCACAAAGAACGCGTAGGTGTTCCACAGCGTTAGCAGGAACTGGCGCAGCACCTCGCCCACATGCTCGGGCGCGAAGCGGCGCGGGTTGTAGGGCGGCGCCGAGGCGTACATGTACCAGCGCGTTGCGTCGGCGCCGTAGCTCTCCAGCAACTGCCAGGGATCGACCACATTGCCGCGCGACTTCGACATCTTCTCGCCCCTGATGTCGAGGATATGACCCAGGCAGATGCAGTGCTTGTAGGCCGGCCGGTCGAACAGCAGCGTCGAGACGGCGTGCAGTGTGTAGAACCAGCCGCGTGTCTGGTCGATCGCCTCGGAGATGAAATCGGCCTGGCCGGCCATTTCGAACAGCTCCTGGTTCTCGAACGGGTAGTGCCACTGCGCCACCGGCATCGCGCCCGAGTCGAACCAGCAGTCGGCGACATCCGGGATGCGCCGCATCAGCCCGTGGCCGTCGGGCGCCTGCCAGGTAATCTCGTCGACGTAGGGTCGGTGCAGATCCAGATCCTTGAGTGAGCGTCCAGCCTTCTGCTCCAGCTCGGCCAGCGAGCCGATGCACTCCATGTGCTTGCCATCCTCCGAAACCCAGATCGGTAGCGGCGTGCCCCAGTAGCGCTCACGGCTCAGCGCCCAATCGATATTGTTCTCCAGCCAGTTGCCGAAGCGGCCGCGCCTGATATGCTCGGGCACCCAGTCGATCTGCTCGTTGTTAGCCAGCAGCCGATCCTTCTTGGCGGTGGTACGGATATACCAGGACGGCTTGGCATAGTAGAGCAGCGGGGTCTTGCAGCGCCAGCAGAACGGGTAGGAGTGCTTGACTCGCCCGCTGCGGAACAGCAGCCCGCGATCCTTCAGATTGCGGCTGATCAGCGGGTCGGCCTGCTTAAAGAACAGCCCGCCAAAACCGAGCGCGTCGAACTGCGGCATGGTGTGGCCGGCTAGATCGACCGAGAACAGGGTGGGCAAATCGTACTTGCGGCCGATCTCCAGGTCGCCATATGCGGGAGCGATATGCACGATTCCGGTGCCGTCTTCGAGCGACACAAAGTCGTCGGCGATCACGCGGTAGGCCTGATAGAGGTCGGGCTTATCGCCCGCACCGGCCACGCCGTCGAACAGGCGCTCGTAGCGCACGTCGCGCAGCGCCTCGCCCTCGAAGGTCGCCAGGACTGTATAGCTGCCCTCGCCCAACACCTGTGCCGCCAGGGCTTCGGCCAGCACGAGCCGCTCGGGCGAAGCTTGTCCTGAGCCTGTCGAAGGATCACCGCCCGTGTACTCCACAAGCGCATACGGCGCGCCGGGGTTGACCGCCAGCGCGACATTTGCCGGCAGCGTCCAGGGCGTCGTCGTCCAGGCCACAAACGCCGCGCCCGCCAGCCGCTCGTCCAGTGGGTGGCCGCTCGGGCGGTGGCGGAAGCGCAGCCAGACCGATGGGTCGTCCACGTCATCCTCGAAGCCCAGCGAGACCTCGTGGTCGGAAAGCGAGGTGCCGCAGCGTGGGCAGTGCATGGTGACCTTGTAATCGCGGAACAGCAGCCCGTTATCCCAGTAGGATTTCATGATCCACCACAGCGACTCGATATAGGTGTTATCGTAGGTGCTGTAGGGGTTCTCGATATCGATCCAGAAGGCGATTCGATCGGTCATGCGCTCCCACTCAGCGATGTAGCGCTGCACGCTGGCCTTGCATGCCTTGTTGAACTCGGCGATGCCGTACTTCTCGATATCCGGCTTGCCGTTGAAGCCCAGCTCCTTCTCGATCTCGATCTCGACCGGCAGTCCGTGGGTATCCCAGCCGCCGCGCGCGCCAATCACATGCTGGCCGCGCATGCGCCGGTAGCGGATGATGATGTCTTTGGTCGCACGCGACTCAATATGGTGGACGCCAGGCCGGCCATTCGCCGTCGGCGGCCCCTCGAAAAACACAAACGGGCGTGCCTTGTCGCCGCTCTCCAGCGCCCGCTTGATGATGCCGCGCTCCTTCCACCACTGCTCGATCGACAGCTCGAGCGCAGGAAAGGCCAGCCTTGTGTCGACCTCTTTGAACGGCATAGCTCCTCCATAGAACATTGTAGATTGTAGATTACCGATCTCTGCATTGATTGCTTATCTTTTGGTGGGGTTCAGGGGCGGCGAAGCCGCCCCTGAACCCCCACCGCGCGAGGTGTGGAGGGCCCTGGGTACCCTCTGGGTGCCCCCTCTACACCTCCCCAGCGAAGGTATTAGTTGTTTGTGTAGAGATTAGTAAAAAGTGCAATCTACAATCTGCAATAAAAAACCCCGCCCCAAAACCAGGGACGAGGCAAAGTATACCCCGCGGTACCACCCCGCTTGGCGCCAATTGGGCGCCCGCTTGGTGAGGCGCAACCAAACGCCTCCGCCTCGGTAACGAGAGGCGAGCACGGACCGCACTACTGAAGTTAAGAGTTCAAAGTTCAAAGTTAAGAGTTGCGCTCGAAGCAGTCTAACTCATAACTCATAACTCATAACTGGTTCATGTATCGGCTCGGGAGTGATCTTCGGCGGTCGACCGCGCGCGCCTCACACCATCTGCGCGCTCGCTGAGCGAGCCGGAGGCCGCCTACTCGTCTCCGTCCTTGCCTGTAGGCTATATTGTACCATAATTCGGCACATGACGCCTCGTAATACCGGCCAAAAAAAGCTTGACAGTTTCAGCACAAACGTGCTATATTTGAACTAAGACAAGGCTCTTGGTAACTTGACAGTTGAAAGAGATGCGGGCTTGGGGGCAGGGGCGCGGCCCCAATCCCCACCCAACACACCATCTGTAAATCAGGAACGATCTTTCTGATACCTTATCTTTTAAAACGTGCGAACGTGAGTTGAAAGGAGCGTCACGATGGCGAAAGACCTGAACAAAGTGCAGATGACCGGCCGGCTTGGCGCCGACCCGGAGATGCGCTACACCGCACAGGGCAACGCCGTCACCACCTTTCGTGTCGCATCCAATCGCTCTTGGCGCACCGCCGAGGGCGAATCGCACGAAGACACTGAATGGTTCCGGGTCGTGGCCTGGAATAAGCTGGCCGAGATTTGCAACCAGTGGCTCTCCAAGGGGTCGCGCGTCTATGTCGAGGGCCGCATGCAGACGCGCCAGTGGCAGGATCAGGAGGGCCAGACGCGCTATCTGACCGAGGTAATCGCCAACGACATCATCATT
>DATFXE010000546.1:0-5656 GCA_035258585.1 Roseiflexaceae bacterium
CTCCGTTTGTCAGCAGTCAGCAGTCAGCAGTCGGCGGTCGGCGGTCGGCAGCTAATCGACTCCAGTCTCCAGTCTCTAGCCTCCAGCCTCTAGCCGCTCGCGCAGCGCAACCACCTGCTCCAGATGCACGTTGTCGTGGGCGACCAGTTCCTGCACTTGATCGCGCAGCCTGGTTGGCCCGATCGTCTCGTGGACCAGCGGGCGACCCCAGTCGCGCTGGCCAAGGCCCGATAGAAACGCGACCGTCTCGGCGCGCCGGGCCACAAACGCCTCCAGCAGATCGGCCAGCGAGCGCGTGAGATCGTGCGCGCTCTCGTCGGGATGCAGGTAGGGCTCGAACGGGTTATCTTGCGCGACCACCCGCCGCAGCCGTGCCAGGTACGGTTCTTCGCAATAGCTCAGGTGCGCCACGACATCGGCGATGCACCACTCGCCGGGAGACGGCCGCCAGCGCCCCGCCACATCGTCGATCGGGCGCAGCAGCCGCGCCAGGTCGCGCGGGGTGGATTGGAGCGATTCGATCAGGACAGCACGCCGAGTCATCTTCGTTTTTCCATCAACAATTCGATCATTCTGTTACCTGGCGGCTGCCTGGCGCGCCAAATGCTCTTTCGCCGTTCGGCTGAGGAATCCTGAGCCCCTCGAAGGGCTCACGACCAAGCCTGCGGCAGCATGGTACTTTACGATTTTAGGAGTTACGCGGTTGGGAGGTTTGGAGGGCAAAGCCCTCCAAAGAACCCTTTTCTTTTTCCACCCACCTGTGGCGGCAATGCCGCCACAGGTGGGTGGAAAAAGAAGGTTCTCGGGGGCCAGCGGCCCCCGCGCCCCCGCTAAAACGCCAACTGCGTAAGTCCTAGATTTATTGTGGTTCGTGGGGCCGCGCAACCCGCAGGTTGCGCGGCCCCACGAACCACAGGCTGGAGACATCTAATTTCGATCTCGTCGCTCACGGCGCCGCCGGGCGCGATCGTCCTCGGCTGCCGCCTGGCGGGCTGGTAGGGCGCCAAGCGCCTCGAGATGCGGAAATGGGTCGGTCATATGCGGCAGGTGCATCGCGCCGACGAATTCTTCTTGGAAGAACGGATCGACCGCGGTCTCGACATACTCAACCCGCCGGGCGGCAAGCGCGGCCTCGGCGCGGCGGGCCTTGCTCAGCAGCACGATCCGCGCGCCGTCGCCGGCGGCGTTGCCGACAGCGTAGACCCTGTCGAGCGCGCAGTCTGGGAACAGCCCCAGCACCATGGCGTGCAGCGGGTCGATGTAGCTGCCGAACGCCCCAGCCAGCACGATCTTGTCGACCTGGGTCACGCCGCGACGGCGCATCAGCAGCTTGCAGCCAGCGTACAGCGCGCCCTTGGCCAGCTGGATATTGCGCACATCATCCTGTGTGACCACGATCTCGCGGCCGGTGGCGGTCTGCTCGGCGGTGGCAAGGATATACTCGGCTTTGGGGCCATTCCAGCGCAGCCGCGGGGATTGGGGACTGGGAACTGGCGACTGGGAGTTGCCAGTCCCAAATAGCTCCCAATCCCCAGTCCCCAATCCCCAATCGCTATTGAAGCGGCCATCCGCACGGAGGATCCCAGCCATAAACAGCTCGGCTACCGCCTCGATAATGCCCGAGCCGCAGATGCCGGTCGCGCCGATCTCTTCGGGCGGCATCGCGTCCGACCAGTCGTCCTTGCCGATCACCTTGAAGCGCGGCTCGCCACTTGCGCGGTCGATCCGCACGCGCTCGATCGCGCCGGGCGCGGCGCGCTGGCCGTGGGCGATCTGTGCGCCCTCGAAGGCCGGGCCGGTGGGGCTGCTGCAGCTGAGCAGCCGGTCGCGGTTGCCCAGCAAGATCTCGGCGTTGGTGCCGACGTCGATCACCAGCATGATCGCATCCTGCTGGTCGGGGGCCTCGGCCACCAGCACCCCGACGTTGTCGGAGCCGACGTGGCCGGCCTCCAGCGCCATGAAGTGGACGTTCGCGCCAGGGTGCAGCTTCAGCCCCAGCTCGCGCGCTTTCATGTCCATCGGCGCATGGCTGGCCAATGTGAACGGCGCCGCGCCAAGATCGGTCGGGTCGAGGCCCAGCAGGATATGGTGCATAACGGTATTGCCGGCCACCACCAGCTCGTGGATGTCGCGGGCGCGCAGACCGGCGGCATGGGCGGCCAGCCCGGCCAGCTTGTTCAGCCCGGCGACGATCGCCTGGTGCATCTTCTGCAAGCCATCGTCGTGCATCATCGCATAGCTGACCCGGCTCATCAGATCTTCGCCGAAGGTGACCTGCGGATTCATCATGGCCTCGGTCGCCAACACCGCGCCACTCCGCAGGTCGCACAGGTGGGCGGCCACCGTTGTCGAGCCGACATCCACTGCCAGGCCATACAGGCCCTCGTGGTAGCCGGCCCGCACGTCGATCACCTCGGCGTCGTTCCAGATCACAACTGTTACGCGCTGCTTGCCGGCCTTGAGCGCCGGGCCGAGCTGCCGCAGCGCCGGCAGGTCGATCCGCAGGCCATCCAAGGCCCACTCGCGACGCAGCGCATCCTGGAGCCGCTCCCAATCGCCCTTGCGCTCGCCCAGCCGGTGCGGCTCGACCTCGATGTAGAACTCGCGTATCACCGGGTCGATCGCGATCGTGCGCTCGGACGCACTCTTGCGGATGATCTGTTTGCGGGCCTGGCTTTCCGGCGGCACTGTGATCAACAGGTCGCCCTGTACGCAGGCGGCGCAGGCAAGCCGCGCGCCGTTGGGCTCGCCCCAGCCGTGGCGCGCGAAGTAATCGCGCTCCTCCGCGCCGGCAGGTGTGGCATGCTCGGCCGCCGACTCGATCGCATGCTTCGCAAACGCGCCGGTTTCGACCAGTACCTTGCACTTGCCGCAGGTCTGCCGGCCGCCGCAGATGCTATCGACATCCACACCTAGCTGGCGCGCCGCCTCGAGCAGCGGCGTGCCCTCGGCAACCTGGCCTTGGCGACCGGAGGGCTGGAACACCACCAGGTGGGTTGTACTCACTTCAGGCATATACCCATTCTGACAAGATGACAAGATGACTGTATAGCACTACCAGTCATCTTGTCATCTTGTCACCCCTTCACCTTGTCACCTTGTCACACATCCGAATGCCCCGGCTCCCATCGAATCAACTCAGCCCACTCCTATGGTCGATCCGAAGCGCCAGATCGCCCAGCGCGCCGTAGCTCCGCGCCGATCGCGGCGAAGTCGGCGGGCCAGCGCACCTCGTAGGGCACGATCTGAACTAAAGCCATACGCTCAATTTCCATGAACCGCCGGCAATGCCAGCCTCTGCGATAAGACATAGATCCACGTCGCACTACGACGTTCGTATTGCGAATCAGCGGTAGTCATCGTAGGGACGCGATATATCGCGTCCCTACGATGACGATCGTTGCAATACAGTGTATACCGATGCGCACTCTTTTCTAATCCTCAAACGCTCATTACAGCGCCTCGAACGATATCAGCGCGACGACACAAGCAAACCCCGCACTCGCAGCCAATCGCCAAATTGATCGATCCAGTGATCAGATGGCAGCCCCTGCTGGCGCATACCAAAGCCATGCCTGCCTTGTGATTTGGCTACGGCCAATACGCGCCGGATTACGCCGGCAGCGTCACACCCTCGCTGCGCCGGCGCGCCATATACGCCTTGGCCAGATCGACTGCGATGGCCGCGTCGCGGCCATAGGCGTCGGCGCCAACCTGCTGCGCGAAGCTCTCCGTCACCGGCGCGCCGCCCACCATCACGAACACGCTGTCGCGCAGGCCCTCGTCCTTCAGCGCCTGGATGACCACTTTCATATATGGCATCGTCGTGGTCAGCAGCGCGCTCATGCCGATGATGTCGGGCTGGTGCTGCTTGATCGCGCCGATGAATTTGTCGGCGTCGTTGTTGATGCCCAAATTGATCACCTCGAAGCCGGCGCCTTCCATCATCATCGCCACCAGATTCTTCCCGATATCGTGGATGTCGCCCTTGACGGTGCCGATAACCATGGTGCCGATCCGATCCGCGCCGGTCTCGGTCAGCAGCGGCCGCAGGATCTCCATGCCGGCCTTCATGGCGTTGGCGGCCATCAGCACCTCCGGCACAAACAGAATGCCGTCGCGAAAGTCCACGCCGACGATATCCATGCCGGCGACCAGCCCTTTGGCCAGCACGTCGGTGGCGCTATAGCCGCGGCCGAGCGCCTCGTGGGTCTGGGCGACGATCTCTTCCTTCATGCCGTCGTAGAGGTCATCCTGCATCTGGAGCCACAGGTCGTCATCTGAAAGATCCGAGAAGTCCATGTACGCTCTCCTTGTCTGGTTGCAGGCCGCACATCGTAGGTCACACATTCGTGTGCAACGAACGGTAGATTATAGTTTTAGGACTTCCGCGGTTGGCGTTTTAGCGGGGGTCACCCAGAGGGTAGATGGGGCCGCAGGCCCCCGAGAACCTTCTTTTTCCACCCACCTGTGGGGGCAAAGCCGCCACAGGTGGGTGGAAAAAGAAAGGGGTTCTTTGGAGGGCTTTGCTCCCCAAACCTCCCAACCGCGTATCTCCTAAGTTTATGTATCACACATTCTACTCGATCAAGGCGCTGGTATCATCCCAGCCGTAGCCGATCTCATAAAGGGTATACCCATCTTGCTCGAACGGTTGCCTGACCAGCATACGACCGCCCAGCGCCAAATAGAAGCGATTGGCCGGAGCGCCGTCGAGCGCCCAGACCAACATCGAGCGCGCCCCGAGGCTAACCAGATGGCTTGCGACGGCGCGGACCAACGCGCGGCCGATCCCCTGGCTCTGATATTCTTGCAGCACATACAGCGTGTACAGTTCGCCAGCATAGCCGAGGTCGGCATCGCGCGCCGGCCCGCCGGATGCGAAGCCGGCGATTCGCCCGTCATCCGCCAGCGCGACGAACACGCCCTCCGAGTCACCATCCCCCCGGCGCAAGGTCTCTGACCAGCGCTCGAGGCGTCGCTGATAGGAACGGCTCTCGATGATCGCATCCGGCATCAGTCCGCGATAGGCGCTGCGCCAGGTATCGACATGGATGCGCGCGATCGCAGGGGCGTCTTCAACTGTCGCGGTACGGACCTGCATAGCAATGTCTTGCCCAGTGTGTCAGTGCCCCGCCGCCACCGGCATCAGTGCCAGCGCCTTGCGCAGCCAGTAGCCGGTCGCCCCGGCCCACTCCTCACGTGCTGATGCTTCGACGGCCGTAAGAATATGCCAGTAGCTAACGGCCTGGTGCAGCGCGCCAAGCGGCAGTGCCAGAGCGCATGCTTCGCGCAGCCGCTCAATCGGCTCATAGTCGGTCCAGGCGCCAAGGTACACATCGGCCAAGCGCGCGCGAGCCGCCTGGAAAGAGCCGAGATTCTCCTCCGCGCTATTCAGCATTGTGGTGAGATCAAAAAACGGATGCGCGACACAGGCATCGGTCCAATCGAAAAAGACAAACTGCTCCGCTGCGCCGGCGACGTTGCCGAGATGCAGATCGCCATGCACCAGCGTCTGCGGCACGCGGTAATCCAACAGGCGGTCGCAGATCTGGGCGATCCGCGGGCCAAGCCCGCGCAGCTGGCCGGCCTCAGGCGGATCGAGCTCGGCCAGCGCCTGATCAGTGCTCAAGAGCGCATCCACATGCGCCAGCAG
>DATFXE010000547.1:0-10111 GCA_035258585.1 Roseiflexaceae bacterium
CACGACCGCGATCTCGCTAGCCGGGTCTCGCGCGTGGTGCTGATCGCGAATGGCGAGCTGGCTGATCGGCAGATTGCCCAGGCGCTGCCGATGCTCACGCACCACGAGATGGTGCAGATCTCGGCGCGCTTGGAGCCGATCAGCTACGCTCCAGGGGCAGTGATCGTGCGCCAGGGCGATCCGGCCGACCACTTCTACATTATCCTGAAGGGCGAAGTCGAGGTTCTGCTGGAGCAGGATGGCGGTGAAACGCCAATCGCCCGGCTCATCAGTGGGGAATTCTTCGGCGAGGCCGGGCTGCTGCAGGGCGGTCGACGCACCGCGACCGTGCGCGCCGGTTCGGCGTCCGACACAATTCTGATGGCGCTGGACCGGACTTCGTTCAATACGCTGCTCGCCGGCTCGGAGCCCACCCGCGAGGAAATCGCCCGCGCCATGCGCCTGCGGTTGCTGGGCCTGGAAAGCTTCCGAACAGTCGGAGACGCATATGCTTAGCCTGCGTATGCGCAAGATCCTGCGCGACCTGTGGAGCGATAAGGCGCGCACCGTGCTGGTGGTGCTGTCGATCGCCGTCGGAATCTTCGCGTTGAGCCTTACACTGCGCACTCAGGCACTCTTGTCCAGCAATATGCTGGCCGACTATAGCGCGATCGCGCCCGCCGACGTCACATTGTCTGTCGACCCATTTGATCAGCAGCTCGTGCGCGCGATCCGCACCATGCCAGAGCTGAGAGCCGTCGATGGGCATGCACATTTGGACGTGCGCATCCGCGTTGGCGCCGAATGGCGGCCGATGATCTTGACGGCGGTGCCCGATTTCGACGCCATGCGCGTGAACCGGCTGCTGCCGGCTGGTGGCGCGTGGCCGCCGCCGAAGCGAACGATCGTGCTAGAGCGCTCATACCTAGATAGTGTGGGTGCCCGCCTCGGTGAGCCACTGCTGATCGAGACGCGGAGCGGTCGCCAATTCCAGGTGCCGCTGTCGGGCTTGACCCACGACCTCACCGCCGTCTCGGCGCGGCTCGGCAGCACGTTCGTATTTGGATATGTCTCGCTGGACACCGCCGAGTGGCTCGGGCTCTCGCACAATATGAACAATCTCGATATCGTCGTCGGGGGCGATCGGTTCGACCCGGCCCATGTCCGGCAGGTGGTTGGCGACGTGCGCGCGCGCGTCGAGGCCGCCGGCCACCAGGTGCTCGGCACGCATATTCGCGAGCCGGACAAGCCCGAGATATATGGCATTATCATCTCGATTCTGGATACGCTGCGCGCGCTCGGCATTCTTTCGCTTGGGCTGAGCGCGTTCCTGGTCGTGAACACGATCGGTGGCCTGCTGGTGCGCCAGGTGCCGCAGATCGGCGTGTTGAAAGCGATCGGCGCGCCGCGCGGCAGTATCGTGCTGATGTACCTTGGTGGGGTTTTCGTGCTTGCGCTCCTGGCCCTGGCGGTGGCGCTGCCGCCGGCGATCGTGGGCGCGCGCGCGCTGGCCGTCCAGCTCGCCGATCTGTTTAATTACGATATCCGCAGCTTCTCGGTGCCGCCATACGTGATCGGGCTGGAGCTGATCGCCAGCCTGATCGTGCCTGCCATCGCGGGCCTGTACCCGGTGCTCGCCGGCACGGGCGTGACCGTGCGGCAGGCGATTGGCGGCATTCGCGGCGAGCGCTTCGGCGTGGGTGCAATCGATCAGCTCGTCGCGCGATTGCGCGGCGCGGCCGTGACACAACGCTATGCGCTGCGCAATATGCTGCGGCGCAAAGGCCGGCTCGCGCTCACCCTCACGGCGCTCGCGTTTGGCGGCGCGATCGCGATCGCCGTGATCAGCGTGCGTGCGTCGATGTTCACTACGCTCGACCAGGCGGCCGAATATTGGCGGCAAGACATCACGGTGGCGTTCGATCGGCCCCAGCGCATTGACGAGCTCGCCACGCAGGCGCTGCGCGTGCCGGGCGTGGCGCGGGTGGATAGCCAGCCGGCCGCGTTTGGGGTACGGCGGCGGCCGAACGGTTCCGATGCCGGCCAGCCCACCGCGATCTTTGGCGTGCAGCCCGACGGCGATCTCTTGCGGCCGACCGTCGTGGCGGGGCGCTGGCTGACACCTCAGGATCGCAACGCAGTGGTCGTGAATGTCGGCTTCTTGAAGCGCGAGCCGGATGTCAGGATCGGCGAGACGATCGCCATGAGGATAGACGATCGCACGACCGAGTGGCGCGTCGTCGGGGTGGCCACCGCGCAGCTGTTCAACTATCGCGACTCGGCGCCCGACCAGGGGATCCTCTATGCGAACCGCGCCCCGTTTGCGGAAGCAACCCGCGAAGTCGGCTACACCAACCGGCTGCTGGTTGTAACCACCCAACACGATCCGGCCTTTGTCGATCAGGTGGCGCGCGCGTTCGATACACAGTTCGCGCATGTCGGCCAGCAAGCGTCGGTCGAGACCCGCCCCACTACCCGCGAGCACGTTGCCAACCTGATCGGCGCCATTGTGCTGATGCTGCTCGTGATGGTGTGCATGTTTATCGTGGTGGCCGGCCTGAGCCTGATGGGCGCGATGAGCTTGAACGTGCTCGATCGCACCAAGGAGATCGGCGTGCTGCGCGCGATTGGCTCGTCGAGCGGTATTGTGCAACGGATCGTGCTGATGGAGGGGGTGTACATAGGTGTGCTCAGCTGTCTGATTGGCACCTTGCTGGCCGTGCCGCTCAGTAAGGTAATCAGCGATAGCATCGGATGGAATATGATGAACTGGCCGTTGGCGTACACATTTCCGCCGGCCGCGGCCTTGATCTGGCTGGCGATCGTGGTCGTGCTCGCGATCGTCGCGAGCTACCTGCCGGCCGCAAATGCCGCACGTCTCAGCGTTCGCGATGTCCTGGCATACGAGTAAGAGTGGCCCAGCCCGCAGTGGGTCGAGCGAGAACAGCCTATGACAGAAGACAATCGCCCATTCGTCTCGGTCGTCATTCCCACGCTTCAGGAAGGCAAATACATCGGCCGCTGCCTCGATTCGCTGGCGAACCAGTCGTACCCGTACTACGAGATCATCGTCGTCGACGGCGGCTCGACCGACGATACGCTGGCGATCGCCAGGTCGTTTGGCGTACGGGTCATACTTGCCCCCGGGTCGACGGTGGTAACCGCCCGGCAGTTGGGTGTGGGGAGGGCCGCCGGCACGATTATTGTCGGGGCGGACGCGGATACATTCTACCCGGCCGACTATATCGCCCAGGTCGTCGGCGCTTTCGCGCGTGATCCGCGCATTGTCGCCATCGGCGGCATCGCGGTGTTCGAGCCCGAGCCCTGGTGGTGCTACCAGATCTGGATCGCCACCTATTTCGTTTACACCACGATCTATCGGCTGACTGGCAAAGTCGTCTATGTCGCGGCGTCGAACTTTGCCTATACCAAGGCGGCCTTCGAGCAGGTGGGCGGCTACACGGCGTACCTGGAGGTCGGCGGCGACGAGCTCGACATTTTACGAAAGCTCAAGCAAGCCGGCACGATCCTGCACGATACACAGCTGATCGTTTACCCAAGCAGCCGGCGCGCGCGATATGGCTTTTTCAGCTACTACTGGCGATTTGGCATCTTCGGCTACGGGGTGGGCTACTTGTTAAGCCGAAAGTTCAAGCGGATTGTCATTCCGTACACACCTGTGCGCTAACGTCGATATGCCAAAGCTGTTGATTCTAACCGCGAATACGGGCGGCGGGCATGTTAGCCTGGCCGAGGCCCTGCGCGACCTGCTCGCCGATACTTGCGACACCGAGATCGTCGATCCGTACCCGGCGATTGTGCGTCTGCACTACCGGCTGGTGAGCCGCCACGCGCTGGCGATCTGGGCCGCTGAGTACGCGCTGCTCGACACCGCGCACGGCGCTTTGGCCGCGCATAAGCTGGCTGCGTTAGCGCTCAATCGCCGGTTGGCGGCGCTGCTGCGGCGCGGCGATTACGACCTGGTGTTCTCCACGTTCCCGTTCCTTTCCTACGAGGCCATGCACGCGATCCGACCGCTCGCGCAGCCAATTCCGTTCGTGATGCTGCCCGCGGACCCAGATCGACTGCACGCGAGCTGGCTGACCGAGCGTGGCGCGACGGCGACTCTCGCTCCCACACGCGAGACCTACGCCCAGCTGCTGGCCGCCGGCTTCGCCCCCGACCGCCTGCACCTGGCCGGCTGGCCGGTGCGCCGCCAGTTCTGGGATGCCGCGCCGGCGTCGCGCGCGGCCATCCTGGCACGCCTCGGGCTCGACCGCGACCGCTTCACCCTGTTCGTTCAGGGCGGCGGCGAAGGTAGTGCGGGCTTCGCGCGAAGTATCGACGCGGCACTCGCAGCGGCGCCGGACCTAATCCAGATCATTTTAGCAATCGGAACGAATCGCAGTTTAGCCGAGCAATTCGAGGGCGCGGCGCGCGTACGCACCATCCCGTTCACCCGCGATATCGCGCCATTTATGGCGGCGGCCGATGTCGTGCTTGGCAAGGCCGGGCCGAATACGCTGTTCGAAGCAGTGATGCTGGGCAAGCCATTCATCGCGACAACCTATATCCCAGGGCAAGAACAGGCGAACCTGGCTTTTATTCAATCGCATGGGCTGGGTTGGATCGCGCTGGATGCACTGGCCCAGCAGCGGCTGATTGCGACACTGGCCACCAACCCGGGCCAGCTACGATCGATGGATGCCACGGTGCGCCGCTATTGTGAATGGAATGCGGCGGCTGTTTCGTCGATTCCCGAGCTGATCAATGGGCTTGTCGCCCGTGCGGGTAGTTCAGCTTCCAATGCATGAGGTTGAGGTTACCATGCTGTCCTACGATATCGTTGGGGATGGCCCGCCGATGCTGCTCATTCATGGGCTGGGCATCACGCGGTCGGTCTGGCGCAACCTGGAGTCGCAGCTAAGCCAGCGCGCCCGGCTGATCCTGGTCGAGCTGCCTGGGTTTGGCCAATCGCCGCCGCCAAGCCCGAACTTCCTGAGCGCCTGCGTCAAAGCGCTGGTCGAACTGCGGCAGCGGCTGGGCATTTCGCGCTGGACCGTGCTCAGCTATTCGTGCAGCGCCGATATCGGCAGAGCCTATATCCGGCGCGATGCCGCCCATGTCGCCGGCGGGATCTTTCTGTGCCCGATCCAAAGGAGTGGGCGCTGGCCGGTTCTGCACTTCATGGGCTGCAGCGTGCTGCGCTGGTGGCCGGGCTTCACGGCCTGGCTGTTCTCGGGCGCGCGGTTGCGCTGGATGATCGTGACCCTCGCCTTCAACGGCGAGCGCCATACCTGCACGCGTGAGTGGTTCCAGGAGATCAGCGCTCAGCCGATCGCGATACTCGAAGCGCAGCTGACCCAATCGTTCGACCCCATCCAGACCGAGCTGTCGCCTGAGATTCCAGTCCTTCGGATCTGGGGGCGCTACGACCGGCTCGCCGCGCGACCACGAAGCATGGGGCCACACGACCGAGTGATCGAGGCCAACCATGGCGCGCCACTGCTCGCGTCGACGCTGGTCTTGCGAGAGGTGTACGCCTTTCTGCAGCGGCAGGCTGAGGCAGGGGCGCCAGCTTCCGTACCGGCATTTGGCCGCCCGGGGGCTCTGTGAGCGCGCCAGCGCCGCCAGGCGCGCTCGCAATCGGCATCGACTGCCGGTTCATCCACGAGCGCTGGGATGGTATTGGGCGCTACAGCTACAGCCTGCTGGCTGGCCTATGCGGCATGGCCGGCGCGCATCGCATTGTGGCCTTTGTCGACGCCGCACATCCCAACCGCCTCGATCAGTTGAACGGTTTTGTCCGATCGGGGAAATTACAGATCCAGCCAATCGAATTTTCGGCCTTCCATCCGCGCGCGATCTGGCGCTGGCGGGTGATCTTGCGCGAGCATCCGGTCGATCGCTTCTATATGCCATACCATGTCTGGGCGCCGGTCCGATTGCCATGCCCGCTGATCAGCATGGTTTACGATCAAATCTTCGACCGCTATCCGCGCTACATGCCGCATGGGTACCTGTGGCCGCTGTACAAGCTTGCGTCCTACCTGGCGATCCGGCGCTCCGACCGGATCATCACATGCTCCCACGCGACAGAACGCGATATTGTGCGATTTACGGGCGTGGATGGCCATAAGATTACCGTCATCCCGCTTGGAGTCGATGCGCGGTTTAGGCCCGTGCACGATCCGCACCAGCGCCAGATCGTGCGCACGCGCTATGGCTTGCCGGAGAAGTTCGTGCTTGCGCTCGGCACGCGGCGACCACACAAGAATATCAATCGCTTGGTGGCCGGGTTCGCTCACATCGCCGGCGATGTGCCGCAGACACTTGTGATCGTTGGCCCAACTGGCGGTGGCGCGCGGCTGCGCTCGCGTACAATCGCGGCATTGACACGCCAGCGCCGGATCATCGAGCTCCAGTATGTCGAGGAGCGGGATCTCGCAGCGCTCTACTCAATGGCAGAGCTATTCGTACAGCCATCAATTATTGAAGGGTTTGGCCTACCTGTTCTAGAGGCGATGGCCTGTGGCTGCCCAGTGGCATGCTCGAACACCACCAGCTTGCCGGAGGTGGCCGGCGATGCGGCGCTGCTGTTTGACCCTATTTCGGTGCCGGCGCTCGCAGCAGCCCTACGGCAGGCGCTGCTGTCAAGCGACCTACGGCACGATCTATCGCAGCGTGGATTACGACGGGCCGGCCAGTTTAGCTGGGAGCAAACCGTTGCCACCACGATGATAATCTTTCAAAGATGACACGCGATAGTTGGCCGAAGAGATAGTTTGCCATTTAGGTTCTTTAGGACTTCCCGTGAATGCCCCTACATCTAGGGGTTGCGATCTCGGCAGCGTTGGGGCACAATCTCCCAGCAGCTGTCGCTGAACCGAAGGAGGAGAGCCCGTGCCCAAACAGCCGTTCATCTCGATCCCACTCGATATTCCCGATGTCCGCGTGCTCCAGACTGACCTGACACAGGCCAACGAGTTCATCCTTACCGTCGAGAGCACCCTTGAGAGCACCACGTGTCGTTGCTGTGGACGAACCATTACTGAGCACCATGGCGAAGATCGGCCGCGCCTGCTGCGCCATCTTCCGATCCTCGGGCGAGTGGTCTATCTGCGCATTCGGCCCAAACGCTTTCGCTGTCCGTTCTGCGACGATCACCCGACCACGACCCAAGAACTTGATTGGTACGACCCGAACGCGTTGCATACCAAAGCCTACGAGCGCCACCTGATCGTCCAGTTGGTCAACAGCACCGTGACCGATGTGGTTGCCAAAGAGGACGTCAGCTATGATGCGCTAGAAGGCATCCTTGACCGCTGGATTGCCACCACGATTGATTGGTCGGCGCTTGAGCCGTTCAGCATCCTCGGCATTGACGAGATTGCCCTGAGCAAGGGCCATCGCGACTTTGTCGCCGTGCTGACTGCCAAGACTGCCACTGGTCGCCTGCACGTCCTGGCCATCCTGCCTGATCGGCTGAAAGCCACTGTGGCGGCCTGGCTTGAGAGCATTCCCGCCGACCACCGCGCGCGCATCCAAACCGTCTGTACGGATATGTGGGAGGGCTACGTCACGGCCGTGCGGGACGAATTGCCCGATGCCACGCTGGTGATCGACCGCTTCCATGTGGCGCGGCACTATCGCGACGCTGTCGATCAGCTGCGCAAGCAGGAGCTGCGCCGGCTGCGCGCCACGCTGCCCGCTGAGCAGCAAGACGAACTCAAACACATCCTGTGGCCGTCGCGCAAACGCCCGGCTGATCTGGACGACGAGGAGCAGGCGCAGTTGGAGCGGTTTCTGATCCACACTCCGGCGCTGCGGCAGGCCATCACGCTCCGCGAGGAGTTGACCACCATCTTTGACACGGCGCGCGGACGCGCGGATGGCCTACGGCGCATCCGCTTCTGGCGGCAACGGGTGACCAAGAGCGGGCTCAGCTGTTTTGATGGGTTCCTCTCGCTGTTGGACAGCTGGCTCGACCTGATCGCGAACTACTTTATCGACCACCAGACCAGTGCCTTTGTCGAAGGGCTGAACAACAAGCTCAAGGTGCTCAAGCGACGCTGCTATGGCCTGTGCAATGTTGGGCGGCTGGGAGAGCGCCTAACGCTTGACCTGGACGGCTACCGGAGGTTCAGCCCGTGGCATGCTGGCACCCACTGAATATGGGCTGCCTCACGGGAAGTCCTAAAGAACCAGTAGATCGTACACGGAAGAGAGTAGGTCCATGAGTGCGCTTCAGGATGTTGAGCAGATTCTGTCCCAACTCACGCGCGCCGAGAAAGCTCAAGTGCTCCAGTGGATCGTACGCGACTTGGCGGATGCATTTCCTGGGATCGATAGTACACCTGATGAGCTTGGTGGCGAAGCCCGCATTGTGCGGACGCGCATTCCGGTGTGGGTTCTCGTGCAAGCGCGTCGTCTTGGTGCGAGCGAGGCGGACTTGCTGCGCAGCTATCCCACGCTGCGTGCCGAAGACCTCACGAATGCCTGGGCGTATGTGCGTGTTCACCCTGACGAAATTGAACAGCAGATCCTTGAGAACGAGACCGCCTAGCCGTGGCTCAGCTCTAGGCCAACGAGAACTTCCTCTTTCGGCTACATCGCCAGAAACCTGACCACACGGGTATCGTTGCCTGTACGTTCGATCTCGATTTTGCGGCATTAGCGCAGCGTATCCATGATGCTTTAGCTACACGGTCAGATATGAACGGACACCTCATTCGTATCAACCGTCCAGGATAATCATTGACACCTCTACGGTCCTACCACGAGCCTCGTCCAACACCATAGGAGGTCATTGCCCTCGTGCAGGCGATGAAAGCAGGGGAAACCAGCGAGATCGTGAGTCGGGACGAAATCTTTGAGCTGCTGGGAGCCTAGCGCTGAAGGTCATCTGACCCACCCTCAACCTCGCAGCCCGCGCGCACCCCTGGCGGGCGGAAGGCCGGCGCGCAGGCGCGGCGGATGCCTCTCGGCTGCGCGGCGGATGCCGGAGACCATGCTGCATGGCCAGGTAGCGGCTGCATTGGCTCGCAGCCTAGCCGTCGGGCCGCGCCGCTTAGCGGGACGCATCCGATGGGGTTAAGACCTTAAAGGCCAGGTGCCGCCCCATGTGTTGCTCAGTGGCTAACGCGAACCAGACACGCAGCAGTGCGTCCAACAGGTGAGCGTGATCCGCATCGCCGAGACGCAGCGGGCGCAGGCCGATGTCCGCAATCAGGCCTTCGACGGCCTGGCGGGCCTGCGGCTCATCGGGCCCACAGTAGAGCAAATCGGCCTGCAGATCGCCAAAGTGTGGCTCAGCAAAATTCTCCCAACCCAGGTAGTTGAAGGCTCGAAACACTTTGCTCGTCGGCGTGCGGGCGGCAAACACTGCGAGGCTGCTCAGGGCATCCGCGCGCATGTTGTTCGTTGCGTCAATGATGATCTTGCCCGCAAGCGCTGGCGCCTGGGCGCTAACGATGGCCTCCACGGTCGAACCTGGCACCGCGAATACAACTACCTCGCCAAAGGCGATCGCGCGATCAAGGGTATCGATCGCGAGGTTGGCTTCGCCAGATGCGAGAAATGCCTGGGCCTTGGGCGACTGCACATCGCGCACCCCACACATCACCTCGTGGCCTGCACGGGCCCATTTCCGACTCAGCGTGCCACCGATGTTGCCGATACCGAGGACAGCTACTTTCATCTATCGGCTCCTTGTTTGCTTTACCGATACGTGCATTAATACAGATAGGAGTTACGCGGTTGGGAGGTTTGGAGGGCAAAGCCCTCCAAAGAACTCCTCTTTCCGCCCACCCGTGGCGGCAAAGCCGCTACGGGTGGGCGGAAATGAAGGTTCTCGGGGCCTGCGGCCCCGGGTACCGTCTGGGTGACCCCCGCTAAAATGCCAACTGCGTATGTCCTACAGCTATTGAAGCCGCCCCAGCAGATCCTCCAGCGTCAGATCGCTGAGGTAGCGGAGCCGCAGCGCGACCGGCGGCAGCTCGTAGTCGGCCATCAGCGCGATCGGCACGGCCACACAGCGCATGCCGGCGGCTGCGGCCGCGCGCATGCCGTTGGGCGAATCCTCGAACACCACGCAGGCCTCGGGCGCGATGCCCAGGCAGCTTGCGGCGCT
>DATFXE010000548.1:0-4130 GCA_035258585.1 Roseiflexaceae bacterium
CCAAGCCGATTGATCAGCGCGCGATCTTGGGGCAGGCGAAACATACGCGGCCGATCGTTGCCGGGCTGGGCGCGTGGTGTGACCGTACCCACCTCGATATGACCAAAGCCCAGCGCCGCCATCGGGGCAATCAGCTCGGCCCCCTTGTCAAAGCCGGCCGCCAGCCCAAGCGGGTTCTGGAAGCCGAGCCCGGCGCACTCAAGCCACAGGATGGAGTCGTCGTAGCTGTACAGCGCCCGCAGCAGCGGCAGTGCCGGCGTGCCGGCGACGCGCAGCAGACCGGCGATCAGAGTGTGCGCGCGCTCGGCGTCGAGGCGAAACAGCAGTGGCTTGAGCAGCGCGTAGAGCGTCACAGCGCCGCGCCCAGATCGCGCAGATCGAACACTGGCCCGTCGGAGCACAGCATCCGCGTGCCGCGCCGCAGCTCGACCGCACATACGCCGCATGCGCCCACCCCGCAGACGATCGGCCCTTCCAGCAGCGCCGTGGCGAACCCGCGCTCCCAGCGAAATTTGACCCGCCTGATCGCCTCGCGCAGCGCCAGCAGCTGATCGGGCGGCAGTGCGGCGAAGATCTGGTCGGCCCAGGTAATAGCAGATTGCAGATTGTAGATTGCAGATTGTTGACCCGTCGGTTCATTCTGCAATTTGAAATCTGCAATCTGCAGTCCAGGAACTGTCTGGTACTCGACCTCGCCGGGCAGCAGGTATGGCGGCGGCAAACCTTCGGGGTGGTCGGCGCCGGCGATCAGCGTGACTGCGCCGCGAGCCGGGCCCTGGCGCGCCAGCAGCAGCAGCGCGGCCAGGCCCGGCCCGGCGCCGATGAGCAACAGGTTGCGCGTGCGTGCATCCAGCTCAAACGGGCGGCCAAGCGGGCCGATCACATCCAGCGTATCGCCGGCGCGCCCGCGTGAGAGCCAGACCAGCCCGCGCTCCGACGGCGCGTACAGCAGCCCGATCTGGCCAAGCGCCGCTTCGGCGGCGGCGATAAACAGCGGGCGGCGCAGCAGCGGGTCGTAGCTACCCTGCTCGGCGCAGCGCACCAGCAAGTACTGGCCTGCCCGCACGCCGCGCGCAAGATCGGGGGCGTGCAGCGTCAGCCAGCGCAGCCGGGGCGTCACAGCGCGCTGATCGGCGATTGTCAGTAGATGCTGGCGTGTCATAGTTACGAACGATGAACGAGGAGCGATGAACGATGAAAATGACGGCGCTACGCCTCACCGTTCATCCTTCACCGTTCATCGTTTAATATTCCTTCCAGCTTCGAGGCCTGCTGGAGCATGCCGGTGCTGACGCCGAAGTTGCCGCGCCGGAAGACGATCTGCCCACGATACATGGTCAGCATCACCCCACCCTTGAGCTGCTGACCATGCACCGGCGTGTTGCGTCCCTTCGAAGCAAATTTGGCGCTATCCACCACCCAGGAGTAATCCGGGTCGAAGATGACGATATCGGCCGATGCGCCGGACCGCAGAGTCGCAGGTGCGCGCCCCACCACGCTGGCGGGGCCTTCAGTCAGCTTTGCTACCAGATTGACCAGGTCCATCTCGCCGCGGTGGACCAGCGTCAGCACCAGACCCAGCGCCGTCTCCAGCCCCGAGATGCCGGGGGCCGCCAGGCGGTATTCGCAATCTTTGTCGACCTGGCTGTGCGGCGCGTGGTCGGTGGCGATGGCGTCGATCGTGCCATCGCGCAGGCCCTCGATCAATGCCTCGATATCCTCTTCGCTGCGTAGCGGCGGGCTAACGCGTGTGCTGGTATCGTAGGGCGGGATGCGCGTCGGGTCGAGCCAGGATGGCAGACCAAGGCCAGGCTCGATCTTCTTGCGGCGCCGGCTGCGCGTCTCGCGCTGGCCGGGCGTCTCACGGGCTGGCCGGCTCTCAGCGCCGAGCGAGCCAAGCACCCAGCGATCGGTCAGCGTCAGGTGGTGCGGGGTGGCCTCGGCGGTGACATGCACGCCGCGCTCCTTGGCGGCGCGTATGAGCGCCACGCCGCCAGCCGTGCTGACGTGACAGATGTGGATATGCGCGCCGGTCATCTCGGCCAGCGCGATGTCACGGGCGATCTGCACTTCCTCGGCCGCCGCCGGGTAGCCCGGCAGCCCCAGCCGCGTGCTGACGGCGCCCTCGTGCATGGCCCAGCCCTGGCTGAGCTGTAGATCCTCACAATGGCTCATGATCGGCACGCCGAGCATAGCGGCGTAGGCCAGGGCGTTGCGCATGACCGCCGCATCGCTGACCGGGCTGCCATCGTCGCTGAACGCAATACAGCCCGACTCAACCAGCTCGGCCATCTCGGTCAGGTTCTTGCCGGCGCGGCCCAGCGTGATCGCGCCGATCGGCTCGACCCGCACGACACCGCGGCGGCGCGCGGTCTCGCGCACCTGCCGCACCACCGCGGCGCGATCGTGCGGCGGCTGGGTGTTCGGCATCGCGCACAGCGTGGTGAAGCCACCACTCGCCGCGGCCTGTGTGCCACTGGCGATCGTCTCCTTATGCTCCTCGCCCGGCTCGCGCAAATGGGTGTGCAAATCGATAAAGCCGGGCGCGATCACCGCGCCACGGGCGTTGATAATCTCGATGTCATCGCCGACCGGCTCGTGCTCCATTGTCAGGTCTGCCAGGTCGATCACCCGCGCGACCTTGCCATCCTCGATCAGCACATTGCCAACTGTCGCCACACGGCGCGCTGGGTCGATGATCGAGCCGTTCTTGATCAGATAGCGCATATATCTCTCACCGAGGCTAGAGGCTAGGGGCTAGAGGCTAGTGTTTCAGATGCGACTCTACAAGCCTCAAGTCTCCAGCCTCTAACCTCACTACTCGTTGGCCAGCCGATACAGCAGCGCCATCCGCACCGCGACGCCGTTTGTGACCTGCTCCTCGATCACCGACTGGGCCGAGATCGCCACGTCGGGCATAATCTCGACGCCTTCGTTCATAGGGCCGGGGTGCATCACCAAACAGTGGGGCGCCGCCAGCTGTACGCGCTCAGCGGTGATGCCAAAGAAGCGGCTGTACTCGCGCAGTGACGGCAGCAGCCCAACCTCTTGGCGCTCCTTCTGCAGGCGCAGCGTCATGATCACATCCGCGCCGGCCAGACACTCGTCCAGGTCAGTGGAGATGGTCAAGTTCGGCCAGGTGGCTTTCCAGAAGGACTCCGGGCCGAGCAGCGTGTGTGGAGCGCAGAGCGTAATGTCCGCGCCCATTGCACTGAGGCCCCACAGGTTCGAGCGTGCCACGCGACTGTGCAAGATATCGCCGACAATCACCACCTTCAAGCCTTCGATCCGCCCGAGCTTCTCGTTGATCGTGAACAGATCGAGGAGCGCCTGAGTCGGGTGGGCGTGGCGACCGTCGCCGGCGTTGAGCACCGAGCCGCGAAAGTTGCGCGCAATATAATACGGCGCGCCGCTCTCCCGGTGACGCATGACGATGATATCGGCGCCCAGCGCCTGTAGTGTGCGCACGGTGTCGAGCAGCGACTCGCCCTTTTCGACACTGCTGCCCTTGCCAGACATCGCCACGACATTGGCCGAAAGCGCCTTGGCGGCCAGCTCGAACGAGATGCGCGTGCGAGTGCTGTCCTCGAAGAACATGTTCACCACCGTCTTGCCACGCAGCGCCGGCACCTGCTTGATCGATCGGCCGAGCACCTCTTTCATACTGGCGGTGGTTTCGAGCACCTCGGCGATCTCATCACGACTGAAGTCATCCAGATCGAGCACATGCCGCCGGGCGGGAGTTGGGAGATGGGAGTTGGGAGATGGAATCGCGGTCGTGAGAGTAGAATGCGTCATAGTGGTCATAATAAACTCCGTGTCACGTAGACATCGTGAAAATCGCAATCATATCGTGCGATCGATTCGGTGGTATGTACTCAACGTCCAGCATTGATTCTCATTGCACAATCCCCAACTCCTATCCCCCAACCCGATAATACTACAACCGCACTAACTGGTTCGATGCGCGGATTCCGCAGATTTTGCGGATAGAATAGTCTCGTGAAGAATCCCGTATCCGCTTTATCCGTGCTATCCGCGGATAACAACTACGCTAGTGTACTAACCTCTCACGATAAAGACTCCATCGTCTCCGCCGTCCACCTCGCGCAGGCGGGTCTCGATGCGCT
>DATFXE010000549.1:0-10254 GCA_035258585.1 Roseiflexaceae bacterium
CGCCCATCCGGTAGGCATACTCGGCCACCCGCCCCTCGGCTGGCCCGCCGGCCACCAGACGTACGGCTTTGGCGGTATCCAGGCCGCTGCCGCCGCCGACGCCGACGATCAGATCGGCCTCGCTCTCGCGAAAGGCCGCCACGGCTGTGTCGACCGAGCCGGTGTCGGGGTTTGGCACCACGTCGGTGTAGGTCACGTGCGCCAGCCCAGCCGCAGCCAACGATTCGACGATCGGGTCGAGCAGGCCTGCGGCGGCCACGCCGGGGTCGCCGATCACAAAGACATTTCTCGCGCCCTCGGTCTTGGCTTCCTCTCCCACCCGCCGCGCGACGCCAAAGCCGAAGTGGACCTGGCCGGGCCAGATGTAGTACGAGGTTGTGATCACGGTGTCCATCCCTATCGTGTATAGAAGTGCTACAATTGGGACTGATATAGTTAGGACGCGGGTTATTCGCAGCGGAACTTTTCTTCTTTTTGTTCTGCGATTTTCGCCCGTAGGGGGAAAATCGCAGAACAGCAACATGTGAAGTAGCAGAATATGCACAGCGATCCTGGATACCAGCGCCGACGCACGGCCGCGCTTGGACTGTTTCTGGCGGCTGTGCTGTGCTCCTGCGCCGGGCTTGGGCCAGTGCTGTACCGCACCTACGAGGCGGCCGCGTACCCTGGCGCGACGGTGATCGCCGATCAGACGTTGACCCGCTACACCCCGAACCTTGTCGTTCGCCGCAACACCGTCTATCGCAGCGCCGACCGGTTCGATCAAATCTACAACTGGTACTCGGTGAACTTTACCCTCGGGCCGGAGAGCTACGCCCAGAGCAACTGCATCCTGATGGCTAAATCTGTGACCACCGGCTGGATCTTCGACGAACAGATGAGCGTCACAGTCTGCCACACGCCGAAGGACCAGATGATGTTTGTGATGCGTTCGGTCATGTTTCGCTACCCCAGTTGGTGAGCGGCAGTTGTCAGTTATCAGTCGTCAGTGGTCAGATGCAATTGACCACTGACGACTGACTAGCGCATATGCGCCGTCGTCTCGCGCAGATCGACCAGTTCCTGGCCTTCGATCTGAGTGAGCGCCTCCAGCAGCTCCTCGCGCCCGCAGTGGCGAACTTTGACGATCAGGTCCCAGCGATCCGGATGCTTGGGCGTGCGGACGCTGCCGAGCGCCATGATGCCCCAGCCGTTATTTGAGATCACCCGAATCAGCTTGCGGAATTCCCCATCGCGATCCGGCACGCGCATCACCACGCGCCAGCCGGGGTCGATCGCGCCCAGCAGATTGCGCAGCTCGATCAGCAGATCGGTCTCGGTGATGATGCCGACCACGATATTCCCCGGCTCGACCACCGGCACGCCGCCGATCTTGTTGGTGACCATAATATCGGCGGCCTCCTCGATCGTGGCGTTCGGGCCGATCGTGTGCAGATCCTCGCCCGAGACCATCACCTTGCCGACGGTCAGGTTCGACATGTAGTTGGTCAGCTCCCAGACATCCATGCTGCCCACCTGCTCGGGGCGGATGGCCATCCGTTGGCGCGTAAGCAGGCCCAACAGCCGTTTGCCGTCGCCGATCACCGGCAGGTGGCGGATGTTGTTCTCGACCATCAGCTTCTGGACCTCGACCACCCGCCGGCTCGGCTCGACCATGATCGGGTGGCGAGTCATGTAATCTTTCACCAGCATGGGCTTGGCCTCACTCAGACAATTGCAGGTTCGCCCAGAGGGCACCCGATTGCAGATTATCGCTAGCTCATTTGGCTTGTGTCGGCGTGCGTCCGTGTTTAGCCGCGCTGCGCCCCCGTAGCGGGTCCAATATCGGCGTCGCCGGGCTGTACGACCGGCTCGAAGGCGCGCAGCGTCTCAAGCGGGATATGGCAGAGAATCTGGTGTCCGTCGCCGGCATCCTGCCAGGGCGGCTCGACCGTCTCGCAGATCCTGCCGCCGTCGGGCAGCAGCGCGCGGCGCGGGCAGCGCGTATGGAAGCGGCAGCCGCTCGGCGGGTGCAGCGGGCTGGGCACTGTGCCCTCCAGACGAATATGTTTCTGCTCGACGCTCGGGTCGGGGATCGGCACTGCCGCCAGCAGCGACTCGGTGTAAGGGTGGTACGGCGGGGCGTAGATCGCCTCGGCCGGGCCGATCTCGGCGATCTGGCCGAGGTACATCACCGCGATCGAATCCGAGAAGAAGCGCACCACACTCAGGTCGTGGGCGATGAAGATCATGGTTGTGCCATGCTCGCGCTGGATCTCCAGCAGCAGATTGAGCACCGCCGCCTGCACCGAGACATCCAGCGCAGAGACAGGCTCGTCGCACAGCACCAGGTCAGGCCGCCCGGCGAAGGCTCGCGCGATGCCGACGCGCTGTTTCTCGCCGCCGCTCAGCTGGCGCGGCCGGCGATCGTAGTAATGTTCGTCGAGCTTGACAGCCTGGAGCAACCTGATCACCTCGGCGCGCACTTGATCCGCCGGCACGATCTTGAAGCGTCGCAGCGGGCGCTCGATCTGGGTGCCGATGCTGTAGCTTGGGTTCATGGTCGCGTCGGGGTTCTGGAACACCATCTGGAGCTCGCGGATGAGCGATAGGTCGCGCTGGCTGGTGCGGTGCTGCAGGTCGAAGCCGACGAACTCGGCTTTGCCGCCACTCATGTCTTCCAGTCCGATGATCGTCTTGATCAACGTGCTCTTGCCGCAGCCCGATTCGCCGACCACGCCGAGCGTTCGCCCGCGCGGCAGCGCGAAGCTCACGCCGTCAACCGCTTTGACATACTCTTTTTTGCCCAGCCCGAAGACACTGAGCATAGAGGAGTCACCCTGGCGGTAGTAGCTCTTGAGCTGGCTGACCTGCAGAACGTCGTCGCGCTGGCCGTTTTCCGCTGGGGCCAATGGGATGATATCCTGCGGCGGCTGCCAGCGCTGCGGGTCGATCTCCTCGGCGAAGCGGCAGCGGCTCAAGTGCTGGTCGCCGATCTGGCGCAGCGCCGGGCGCTCCTCGCGGCAGGCGTCGCGCGCGAAGTCGCAGCGCGGCTCGAACACACACCCTGGCGGCAGTCGATCCGGCGCTGGAACACGGCCGCGGATCGGGTAGAGCACGCTGCCGGCCTTATCGAAGCCCAGCCGCGGCACACAGCGCAGCAGGCCCTGGGTGTAGGGGTGGCGTGGATTCGCGAAGATCTCCTTGGTCGAGGCCAGCTCGACCATCTCGCCGGCGTACATGACGCCGACCCTATCGCTGACGCGGGCGATCACGCCCAGGTTGTGGCTGATGAACAGAATCGCGGTGTCGAAGTCGCGCCGCAGATCGGCGATCAGGTCCAGCACGGCCGCCTCGACCGTGACGTCGAGCGCGGTGGTCGGCTCATCCATAATCAGCAGCGCCGGGTTGTTCAGCAGGGCCATGGCGATCACAATCCGCTGCTGCTGGCCGCCCGATATCTGGTGCGGGTAGCGCTCCAGCACCTTCTCGGGGTCGGGCATATACACGCGGCGCAGCATCTCGACGCAGCGGGCGCGCGCCTCGGCCGGGCTGGCGCCGCGATGCACCGTCAGGACCTCGAGCATCTGCTCGCCGATCCGCAGCACCGGGTTGAGCGAGGTCATCGGGTCCTGATAGACCATCGAGATCTGGTCGCCGCGCAGCCGGCGCAACTCCTCGGGGGTGCGATCGATGAGCGACTCGCCCTGGAAGACGATGTCGCCCTTGACGATCTTGCCGTTGCGGCCGAGGTAGTTGACCAGCCCGTAGGCGACCGTGCTCTTGCCGCAGCCCGACTCGCCCACCAGGCCCAGCGTCTCGCCGCGATAGATGTCGAACGTAACGCCGCGCACGGCGTTCACGTCGCCCTTGCGGGTCTCGTAGGCGATCGCCAGGTGGTCGACTTTGATGACTGGCTGGTTCATTTTGCCGGGGGAACGGATCATGATTTGTGTGTTCCTTGTGTATCAGTCAGCAATCGGCAGTCGGCAGAGCATTCTTTGTTAAGCAATGATCGCGACGAAAACGGCCCACTGCATACTGCCCACTCGCTACCGGTATCGCCCAGCCTCTTCCGACAGCCCATCAGCCAGCAGGTTCAGACCGACCACCAGCATTGCTGTGGCGGCCGAGGCCCACAGCGCATCCCATGGGTGGCCGGCCTGGATGAACTTGCGCCCGGCGTTGACGATGCTGCCCCAGTCCGGCGAGGGCGGCGGCAGGCCCAGGCCCAGGAAGCCCAGCGTGCCGATCGCAAACACCGCGTAACCGACCCGCAGCATGGCGTCGATCAAGATCGGCCCGCGCGCGTTCGGCAGGATCTCGACGAACATAATGTACCAGGGGCTCTCGCCGCGCGTCTGGGCCGCGGCCACATAGTCGCGTGTCTTGATGTCGAGCGTCAGGCTGCGCACCAGCCGGGCGATGCCGGGCGCGCCGGCGATGGTGATCGCCAGCACCACGTTGACCGCCGAGGGGCCCAGCGCCGCGATGATCACCAGATAGAGCAGGATCTGTGGGAAGGCCATCAGCGCGTCCAGCACCCGCATCACAACCTCGTCGACCAGGCCGCCGTAGTAGCCGGCCAGCAGCCCCAGCGTCCCGCCGATCAGCAGCGCCGCGCCGACCGAGATCGGCGCCAGCAGCAGAATGATCCGCGCGCCGTGGGCCAGCCGCGCCCACAAATCGCGCCCGAGCCGATCGGTGCCCAGCCAGTGCTCGGGCGATGGCCCTTGCAGGCTGGCGCCGCGAAACTGCTCGAGCGGCGAGTAACGCGCCAGCCAGGGCGTGGCCTGGTATTGCGCCCCACCAGTCCAGCAGGCCGGCGCCAGCAGGCAGTTGTCGGCGAATAGCGCCACAATCACCCAGAAGCCCACCAGCACCAGCCCGACCATCGCGGTCTTCGAGCGCGCCAGAATAGCCAGGCCGGCGCGCACCTTCTGCCAGCGCGATCCTCGCGCCGGCATTGGCAGACTGGCGGTTTGTTCGGCGATAGCCATAGTTTCACCTTTAGGTGCTGTGGTGGGGTGTGGGGCGGCAGCGCCGCCCCACACCCCACCTAATTGGGGAGGTCTGGAGGGGCCCGGGTACCCTCTGGGTGCCCCCTCCAGACCTCCCCAATTAAGCATAACGTATGCGCGGGTTGATATAGGTATAGATGACATCGGCGATGAGCTGCGTGCCGACGGCGATGATCACCAGGATCATGGCGGCCGCCTCGATCGCGAAGACATCCTTGAACAGCGCCGCCTCCAGGATGTAGCGGCCAAGCCCAGGGTAGCCAAACAGCGTCTCGACCACCACGATGCCGCCAATCAGCCAGTTGACGTGCAGGATGATCACCGTGATCGGCGCCATCAGCGCGTTGCGCAGCGCATGGCGGAAGACGATCCGCCGGCGTGGCAGGCCTTTGAGCGTGGCGGTGCGGATGTAGTTCGTGCGCATCACCTCGACCATGCTGGAGCGCGTGATGCGCAGGACATACCCCAGCTCGATCAGCGTCAGCGTAATGATCGGCAAGATCAACATTTGCGGCTGCGCAAAGATCGAGGTCTCACTGGTCAGCACAACCGCGCCGGGGAACCAGCCCAGCCAGGTCGAGAAGACCAGGATCAGAAAGACGCCGCTGGCAAACTCGGGGGTGGCGGTGGCCACCAGGCTGCCAACCGAGAGCAGGCGGTCGCTCCACTTACCCTCGTTCAGGCCGGCCAGCAAGCCGAGCGCCAGCGCCAGCGGCATCACGATCACAAAGGCGATCGCAGCCAGGATGCCGGTGTTGATCATACGTGGCACCAGTGTCTCGGCCACCGGACGGCGCGTAAAGAACGACACGCCGGGGTCGCCGCGCAGCAACCCGTATTGCAGCGGAATATAGGCGCGCGGCGCGCCCTTGGAGGTGGTCCAGGAGGCCTTCGTCGGCGTCCAGGCCTCGATCTGCTCGCCCTTCACCCACATGCCGGCGTGGCCTTCGCGATCCAGCCCCCAGAAGATCAGGCGACCATCTGCCTGGGGCTTCCACGCCTCCGGGCCAAGCGCCACCTCGCGAGTCGTGCCGTCTGGTTGGAGCTCGACGCGCTTCATCGTCTCACTGTCCGTGGTGAAATTTTGGTACAGCGTGCCGTCGGGCGTGACTGCCCACCAGTTGTAGCGATTGTTGGTTGCATCGTAGTATCGCTGCAGCGGGTTGCCGATCAGCGCGGATGCCTGCCAGTCGCTGCCGAATATCCAGCGGATGTAGCGTGTGGTGACTGGCTGGTCAAGGCCGTTCTGGGCATTGAACGAGGCCTCCTGCTCGGGCGTGATCGTGTTGCCGAGCGAGTTGATCGCGATATTGCCCGGCGCGATCTCCGAGATCGCGAAGATCGCGATCGAGACGACGATCAGCGTCAGGACCAAGAAGAAGATTCGGCGTAGCAGGAACTTTAACATGGCGACCCCATCGGGATTTCAGATTGCAGATTGCAGATTAGTCGTGGCCAATCTGCAATCTGCAATCGGCAATGCTCAGGCTTTCTTGTCCGGGTCGAGCCAGATCTCGCGCCAGATCTGGTAATCAGTCGGATGGGCGTGGATGTCCTGAATCACCGGGCTGTAGATGTTCCAAATCGCTTGCCACCAGGCGATTCCGATCGAGCCGCGCTCCATCTGGATGCGCTCCAGGTCCTTCATGATCGCTTTGCGGGCCTCGACATCCAGCGTGCCCTGGGCTTTCTTCAGCAGCGTGCTGAACTCCTCGTCGACCCAGCGGCTCTCGTTCCACGGCACTGGCTTGCCATCCTTATCGGCGATGTAGGCCAGCGGCAGCAGCATGACGGCCAGCGGGCGATGCGTCCAGGGGGTTACGCCCACGGTCGTCTCGGTCCATTTGTCCCAGTAGGAGCTATTGGGCATCGTATCCAGCTGGATGTCGAATCCTGCGTCCTTGGCGGTCTCCTTCAGGTTCTCGATATAGGCCACCACGTCGGTCCAGCCGGTGCCCACCGAGATGCTGACCTTGAGCGGCATCTGAACGCCGGCCTCGGTCAGCAGCTGCTTGGCCTTGGCCGGGTCATACTTCGGCGGGTCCACCGGCGCATACTCAGGTTGGACGGGCGCCACATGGAAGTCGCCGCCGAGCGCGCCCTGGCTGAAATAAGCCTTATCGAAGATCGCCTCGCGATCCTGCGCGAGCTTGAGCGCCTGGCGCACCTTGTTGTCCTTCCAGGGGTCCTGGTCCACGCGCATGCGCAGCACCCGTACCTGCGCGGTAGTCAGCGGCTCGATCTTGACCTTGGGATTGTCTCTCAGCGCCTGGTAGCTGTCGACGGTCGGGCTGTAGATTGTATCGATCTG
The DNA here is from genome assembly GCA_035258585.1 of Roseiflexaceae bacterium. GTDB lineage: Bacteria > Chloroflexota > Chloroflexia > Chloroflexales > Roseiflexaceae > DATFXE01. Next base: position 7,312 of record DATFXE010000549.1, read on the forward strand.
CCCGCCCAGCAGCGCCGAGACATAGGCGGTCTGGTCGTTGCCCAGGTCGATATACTCGATCCCATCCAGGTAGGGCAGCGGCTTGCCGTCGGCGCCGTTCTGCCAGTAGCCGTCGCGCTTGGAGACCTTCACCCGCTCGCCAACCTTGTACTCGTCCAGCTTCATCGGGCCGGTGCCGGGGTTCTTCAGCGTGGTCAGGTCGCCGTTGAAGCTGTGGTGCATGATCTGGGCTGGGTAGTGGAACAGCGTTTCCGGCACGTCGAGCTTCGGCGCGTCCAGCAGCAGCTGGACGGTGTAGTCGTCGACGGCCTTGACGTTCTCGATTTTGAGAAAGCCCTCCCACAGGCCAAGGATCGACGACTTGGTCTCCGGCTTGAGCCATTCCTTGAAGTTGAACAGCACATCCTCGGCTTTGAAATCGTCGCCGTTGGACCACTTGATACCTTTGCGCAGATTGAGCGTCCACTGGGTCAGATCATCGTTGGGCTTCCAGCTTTCCAGCAGGTACGGCTTGGTGATGTTATCGCTGCCGGTCTCGGTCAGGTACTCATACACCTGGCGGAACTCGTTCGAGTCGAACACCCACGAGAAGCGCGCCGGGTGGTCGACCGCCGGCACCTGGATGCCGACCTTCAGGATGCCACCGCGCTTGATCCCACCGGCAGCAGCCGCAGGCGCGGCGGTGGGCGCGGCCGGCGCGGGCGCGGCGGTGGGCGCAGCGGCAGCTGCGGCGGTGGGCGCGGCAGCCGCAGGCGCGGCGGTGGGCGCGGTTGTGCCTGGCTGAACCGGGGCGCCGCCGCAAGCGGCCATCACGTAGGCTGCCGGCGCGCTGACCCCGAGCAGCGTGACCAGCCGCAGAAACTCGCGGCGGCTGATCCGTCCCTGGCGCAGTTGCTCCTGAATCTCAGGCACTGCTGGGTGAAGTCGATCCGAGCGCTTGGCCATCTGTCATCTCCTTTCGACCTGAGGCTTCCAGATGCGGCAATGCCGCAATTATCTGGCCCGTTGAGACAGCACACGCTGCCACAAACGCAGTGCTAAAAAACCGTGGTGCGGCCTGAAGGCGACCTACGCCTTCAGCCGCGCCATCTCGCGGTCGAACAGCGGCTCCTCAGCCACCGTCGCGTGGCATCGCTCGCCGAAGTACTCGACGTCTACGCGTGTCCTCGGCGCCGCAGACGCGATCGGCAAATAGCCGTAGGCGATGAATTTGCCAACGCTATAGCCATAGTTAGCGCTGCTCACATAGCCGATCGGCGCGCCATTGCGCAGAATCGGCTCCTTGCCCAACAGCACGCCCGGCTCGTCTAGCGTGAGGCAGCAAAGTTTGCGCGCGATGCCGGCCTCTTTGACGCGAATCAATGCCTCGCGGCCCAGAAAATCCGGCTTGTCCAGCCGAACCGCCCAGCCAATGCCGGCCTCGTAGGGGTTATAATCGGTATGGATATCCGCGCCCCACAGGCGGTAGCCCTTCTCCAGCCGCAGTGAGTCGAATGCGCCGCTGCCAGCAACGATCAGACTGTGCGCCTGGCCGGCTTCCCAGAGTGTATCCCACAGCCGCAGCGCGTATTCCGTCGGCACGTACAGCTCCCAGCCCAGCTCGCCCGCGTACGAGATGCGCAGCGCATGGACTGGCACGGTGTCGATCGTCAGCGGGCGGGCGGTGTAGTACGGGAACGCCGCGTTCGAGACATCCTGTTCCGTGACATCCCGGAGCACATCACGCGCGCGCGGCCCCCACAGGCCGATCGTGGCATAGGCGGATGAGAGATCGGTGATCGTCACCGACCCATCGCGCGGGGCGTGCCGCTCGATCCAGGCGCGGTCGTGCGGCAGCAGCCCACCGCCGGTGACCATCCAAAACCGGTCGGGGCCGCGGCGTACGATGGTCAGGTCGGCCACGATGTGGCCGTTGCGATCGAGCAGGCTGGTGTAGACGACTTTGCCGACCGGGCGATCGATCTGATTGGCGGCTAGCCAGTTCAAATACTTCAGCGCGCCAGGGCCAGCCACCTCGACGATCGACAGCGCAGAGAGATTGAACATACCGACCCGCTCGCGCACGGCCAGATGCTCGGCGCCCTGGATCGGCGACCAGAACTGGGCTGCCCAGCCCTCACGCTGTGGGATGCGCTCGGCGTAGGTTTCCAGAAGCGGCGCGTTAGCCTCGTACCACTGGGCCGTCTCCCAGCCGCCACTCTGGAAGAAGTAGGCCCCTTGCTCGACCAGGCGCGAATGAACCGGGCTGAGCCGCACATTGCGCGGTTTCGCGATCGGCTGGAGCGGGTGGATGATATCGTAGACTTCGCGGTAGTTCTGGGCGCAGCGCTCGGAAATGTAGGCACGGCTAAGCTGGTGGGGCTGGAAGCGGGTGACATCGGCCTCGCGCAAGTCCATGCCTGGCACGCCATCGGTCATCCACTCGGCGATCGCCTTGCCGGCCCCGCCGGCATGTGTCAGCCACAGCCCGATGCACGACCACAGGCCGGCCACCGCCGTCTCGCCCATGATCGGGAAGCCGTCGATCGTGAAGGCGAACATACCGTTGAACTTCACCAGGAGATCTGCATGTTGCAGCGGCGGCAGCAGCTCCTGGGCCGCTTCCCAGGCCACCGTGAAGTGCTCGGGCGTGAATGGCTTCCTTGCAGTCTTCTGAAGGTCGCGCGGGTCGACCATGAGCGGCTCGTGGCGGTAGGAGCCGACACCATAGCGCTCGCCCTCCTGGCGGTAGTACATGGAGCGATCCTGGTCGCGCATCAGCGGGTGGCTGACCTCACGCGTCTCGCCAGATAGATCGGGCAGCGGCGTCGAGACCGTGTAGAGATGTTGGGCGGCCATCAATGGTATGCCGACACCGACCTTCGCGGCCAGCAGTGGCCCCCAGATGTTGGTGCACAACAGCACCTGCTCGGCTTCGATCCGGCCGTGCTCGTTCACAACCGC
>DATFXE010000550.1:0-2690 GCA_035258585.1 Roseiflexaceae bacterium
TAATTGCCGATTGGCGCGTGCGTGGCGACGGCGTCAGGCAATAGATCGCGCCCTTGAACAGGTCGGGGTCGGCCGCGGCCACACCCGATTGCTCCTTGCCGGCCATCGGGTGCCCGCCGATGAACTCGACCGTGGTCGGCAGCAGTTCGCGCGCCCACTCCAGCACCTGCGTCTTCGTGCTGGCGACATCGGAGACCACCGCGCCGTTGGGCAGCAGCGGCGCGATCTGGCTGAAGAGCGCGTGCATAGACTGCACCGGTACGGCGGTAATCACCAGTTGCGCGTCGCGCAGCGCGTCCTCAAGCGAGCGCGCCTCGCGATCGATCGCCAGCCGCCCGCGCGCCTCGCCGGTGGCACGGCGATTCTGGTCGTAGCCGGTGATCACGGTTGGGCCGAGCAGCGCTTCCTTTTCATTTGCCTCGCGGATAGCCATACCAAGCGAGGCGCCGATGAGCCCCATGCCGATGATGGTGATATTGAGCATTGCGCTACCTTACTACTTATGGCAGGGTGACAAGATGACAAGATGAGCAAAATGCATCTTGTCATCTTGTCATCTTGTCACGTTTCGGTCTCGACAAACGACAGGAACAGCAGCTCCGCCACGCCCAGGATGAGTGCCAGCAGCAGCACCGGCACGGGGGTAAGCACGCGCAGCCCGGCCAGCCCAACACATAGCGCGGCCAGCAGCCCAAGCTCATGCGCCTGGCGGCGGGCGCGACGCAGATCGTACTGGCGCGCGCGCTCCCTGAACACGCGCCGGCCGAGCGCATAGATCGGCGGCATTGCCGCGGCAGAGATACTCCAGAACAGGCCAAGCGCCAGCAGCATATACACCGTCGCATCCGGCAACGCCAGCAGCCAGGCCGTCGGCGGTGGCACGAATGCCAGCGTGTAGAGCAGCAGAAACGAGCCAGCCACACCCTCAAACGCCAGCCCTGGCAGCCCTAGCCGGCGCTGGAACGGGGCGAAGGTCAGCAAGCCGGCCGCCAGCACCAGCGCGTAAAAGATCATCCGCGCTGGCGCCAGGAGCCCATTCACATTGTCCAGGTTGGCCGACAGCAGCATGGCCAGCGCGCATGCCCAGCACAGCCCGGCCGCCACTGCCAGCAGTAGGGCTGGCCTACGGGCGGGCGATGGCGATGATTGGCGGTCGAAGTCCAAACTGTTTGGTTGTTCCGTGGTTGTGGCCATATGTCTCGTCATGCTCATAGATCAGCCGGCTCGTCGCCGCGGGCGGTAAAGTAGATGCCGAGATACGGGCGCCCATTATCGCCTGGGAAGCTGCCGAGCCGCACGCTGATATCTTGCTCGCCGCGCTCGCGCAGCACTGTCAGCCGCACGCTATCGCCGGGGTGAAAATCGCCGAGCTGGATACGCAAGTCGCGCGCATCTTCAAGATGCGCGCCGTTGAGTGCTGTGATCGTATCGCCGCGCGCGATCCCGACACGCTCGGCTGGCCCAGTCCGATCGAGGCGCGTCACGAGGACGCCCAACTGTGGCAGATCGGCGCGCGCCGCGACTTCGGTTTCATACAGCGCATGCTGCTCGCGCGCGGCCAGATCACGCCCCATGATCCAGCCACCCATGCCGCTCAAAAAGCTGCACCAGACGCACGACACGAGGGCGCCGGCGATCAGCCAAGGCAGCGGCACCCGTCGTTCCAACTTCATTCATCGCTCCAGAGCTATCATAGTCGCGTCGATCTGATTCTACTGCCGCCGAAGCGGCCCGTCAAGCACGCCCGCGACACGCTTCGACTTATGACCATCTCGGCGCCGCATCGTACTCCTGCTGATCACTCGGGTAGCAAACCGTCCCGGTATTCCATTCCTATAGCAAAGAGCCAATTCTTTAGGAGTTACGCGGTTGGGAGGTTTGGAGGGCAAAGCCCTCCAAAGAACCCCTCTCTTTTTCTACCCAGCTGTGGCGGCTTTGCCGCCACAGCTGGGTAGAAAAGAAGGTTCTCGGGGGCCGGCGGCCCCGGGTACCCTCTGGGTGACCCCTGCTAAAACGCCAACTGCGTAAGTCCTATTCTTTTCGAATAAGGCCGATGAACCCTCGCAGAAGTTCGCAAGTCAGCAATGTGTCGTCAATTCGCCGCGAGCTTCAAATCCTCAGGAAGGTTTGAATCGACCCATGTTTTGCCAATCAGCATAGCCATCGCGCGCTTGCTGGCACTGAACTTGCAGCATAGCGCCGGCTGTGGAGGAGTGACCCGGCGGAGCATATCCGTGTGTTTCGCTGGGCGCTTATAGAGAGACAAGGAGGACATAATGCGAAGGACATCACTGGCAGTTGCAGTCGCCGTGGCGGCCATCCTGGTATTCAGCCTGATGCTGGTGCCGCTGGTCGGCGCGACAGGCGCCGCCGCGCCCGCGTTGCAGACGACTGGGACGGCCACGGAAGCGGCTACGACAGGGGCCGCCACCGAAGCCGCGACTACAGCCGCCACCGAAGCCGCGACTACAGCCGCCACCAAGGCCGCGACGGCAGCCGCGACGACTGGGGCGGCGACGCCAACACGCTCCCCAAGCGCGCTGCCGAACACCGGCGGCGACTCGGGCATGAGCGCGCTGCTGTTGGGCGCGGCCGCGCTGGTGCTGATCGGTGTGGCCGCGGCGCTGCTGTTGGGGCGGCGACGCGACACGGAGATGTAGGTTCGTTGGTGGGAACGCTCAGCGGGCCGG
>DATFXE010000551.1:0-8085 GCA_035258585.1 Roseiflexaceae bacterium
GATGCTGGATGCCGAGCACCTGCTGCTGTTTTCGAGCGACTATCCGCACTGGGACTTCGACTCGCCGACGCAGGCGTTTCCCAAGCTGCCTGCGGCGCTGCACGAGCGGATCTTCTCAGGCAACGCGCGCTCGTTCTATGGTCTCACATAGCAGTGTGAGGGGATGATGGGGCGCCATATCATTGGACGCGCGAGCGAGTTGCCGCCGGGCGAGCGCACGATTGTGGAGGTCGAGGGTCGCTCGATCGGGGTTTTCAATGTCCATGGGCGGTATTATGCGCTGCGCAACCGCTGCCCGCACCAGGGTGCGCCGCTGTGCCTGGGGGCGATCAAGGGGATGGCGCTGCCAAGCAAGCCCGGCGAGTACCGCTGGGGGCGCGAGGGCCAGATCCTGCGCTGCCCCTGGCACGGCTGGGAGTTCGATATTCTCACTGGGCGCTCGATCTTCAACCCGCACCGGATGCGCGTGCGGACCTACGAGGTGACCGTTGAGCCGGACGACGATCCAACTATCGAGACCTACCCCGTGACAGTCGAGGATGGTGTGATTGTGCTGTACGTCTGAGCAGTGGCATCTTTCAGAAGCTGATGCGGGAGGCGCGGCCGGATATCGACCAATATCTGGATCTGAATGCGCTGGCGCTGAACTATGTGCTCTCCGACCCGAACGTCTCGACCGCGATTGTGGGCATGCGCCGGGTGAGCGAGGTCGAGCAGAACAATGCTATCTCCGACGCGCTTGAGTAGCGGCTGGACCTGGACTGGCTGCACGAGCGGCAGGTGCGCCAGTAAGGAGTGCCCTATGAGCGACATCCGCTGGGATGTTTTGACGATCGGCCACCTCAGCCGCAACAAGTTCTGGGGCGAGTCCGACCATCGCGCCTACCGCGCGCCGCGCTGCACGACCACCTTGATTCGCGCAGGCCAGCACACCATCATCATCGACCCTGGCTGCCCGCCCCAGGAGATGATCGCGGTCCTGGACCAGCGCGCCGGGCTGACCGCTGCTGCGATCGATACGGTGTTGCTGACCCATTTTCACGGCGACCATCGCGTTGGTATCGGCGCATTCCCGCATGCCCGCTGGCAGATGGCCGCGCAGAGGTTTGACTCGTATTCGATTGGAGCAAACATATGGCAGAGCATACAGGCCTGGCGCGCCCCTCCCTGGCTGGACAGGTCGCGCTGGTGACCGGCGCCAGCAGTGGGCTGGGCCGAGCGACCGCGCTGGCGCTGGCACGCGCCGGCGCCCATGTTGCGCTGGTGGCACGCAGTGCGGCGGATCTCCAGCAGGTCGCGGCGGAGGTTGAAGCACTTGGGCCGAGTGCGCTGGCGCACCCAGTCGACCTGGCAGATGCGGATCAGATTGTGAAGGCTGTGCGGCAGACCGTCGATGCCTTTGGTCCTATCGACCTGCTCGTCAATGCAGCTGGCACGGACGTACCCGGACCTGTTGTGGATGTGCCCATTGAGGGCTGGGATCGCGTCCTGGATGTCAATTTGCGTGCGCCGTTTGTCTTAGCAAAGGCCGTATTCCCGCACATGCAACAGGCTCGACGCGGCACGATCATCAACGTCTCGTCGGTCGCCGGCAAGCGTGGGTGGGCCAATGCCGCCGCATACTGCGCCTCCAAGTTCGGGTTGACCGGCTTCACTCAGGCGCTGGCCGCCGAGGGCAAACCGTATGGCATTCGTGCCTGTATCATCTACCCCGGCGGTATGGCCACCAGCTGGGGCGCCTGGTCGCCGACGGAGCGACAGGATGAGCACGAGCCGCCCCCGCGAACCAAGGCGCTACCGCCTGACGAGGTCGCGACACTGATTGTCTGGATCGCCAGCGCACCGCCGGAGCTGGTGCTCAACGAGGCGATTGTCACCCCGCTGGAGGAGGGCGGCTGGCCGTAGCGGTACAGAACATGCTCAACTTATCGCGCTGCTGGTCGCGGCAAACATCATCTGGACCGGCGTCCAGCTCGTTCGTCGCTCGGCGCTCGGGCTGCTGGACACCGCTCTACCTGCCGAGGAGCTGGCAACCATCCGGCAGGTGCTGGATCGCTACGCGCAGGCAGGGGTACAATTCCATGCGCTGCGGACACGACAAGCCGGTGCACGACGGTTTGTACCCATGCACGTGCTGGTGCCGGGCAGTTGGACCGTGCATCGCGGCCACACCTTGCTGGAGCAGATCGAGCGCGATATTCGCGCGGTGCTGCCAAACGCGACCGTCTTTACGCACCTCGAAGCGCTTGACGACCCGGCGTCCTGGCAAGATACTACGCTAGATCGGGTGGATGCGCCAGCGGATGCGACGCAAACACCATTGCAGGAAGCACCATCGTCACGGCAGTGACGTGTGCTGTTCGGAGCACAACTGCTGGAGCACAACTGATGGTATTCGAGTCAACGATCACATATCCGTTCTGTGGAACGGCGGCGATCCAAGTGATGCCGGCCAACACCTGTGTTGTGATCTGCACCTGCCGCGGCTGCGGCCAGGTGCTACGACCAGCACCAGGGGATTGCTGTGTATTCTATTCCTACGCCGAGCCGTGTGATGGGGATACGCGAGAAGATAGCTATGCAGCGCCCTACACAGTGAATATGGCACCACACTGCGCGCAGAACTTCGCGCCCTCACGCAGTTCGGCCTGGCACTGGCCAAATGCTAGAGGGCGATCAGCAGCCCACCGAAGGCCATCACAATGGTTGCTAAGAGTCGTTCCCGCAGCCCGTGTTCTTTGAGCAGCAGTGCCCCCCACACCACCGTAAAGATAGCGCCCAGCTTGAACAACGCCGTGACATACCCCACGTAGCCAAGGGCGATCGCACTGAAGCCAAACAGTGGCGCGACACCGCTAATCAGGCCAGCAGTTCCAAACAAGTGGCGCTGCCGTCGCACCTGCTCAAGCAGGTCGCCAGCACTACGCCACAGCGCCGGAGTCAGCAGCACGACAGTGAGGATCGTCGTGACGAACGCAACCATCAATGGGTTTTCCGGGATGGTGTGCTGAATGGCGATCTTCTCAGCGATCGGGGTGAGTCCCCACACGAAGCTCGCGCCAATGGCCAGCAGGACGCCTGGCTGACGAACAAGCGCCTGCACCGGCGCGAGCATGCCCTTGCCGACCTCCTTCACCTGAAAGAGGTATGCGCCCAGCACGATCAGCAGCACCCCCACGATGCCCCGCACACTCGGGATTTCCCGTAAGGTGAAGATGGAGAGCAGCAAGGTGAAAGCTGGATTGAATGAGAGGAAAGGCGTAGCAACGGAGGCATCGGCAAGCTGCAAGGCGCGGGTCGAGGCGAGAGTGGCGACCAGATTGAGGATGCCAGACGCAAGGACTGCCAGCAGAAACAGTCCATCGATGCTCGACCAGCCGATGAGCGCGAGTGTCACTACCAGGAGCAGGGGAAGTGACAACGCATTGGGTATCCAGGCGACAACGGCGACGTCGGCGGTCGTGAGGATGCGCTTGTTGATAATTGGAAGAAATGAGGTCAGCAATGCTGCCGTCAGCGCATAGAGCGCCCACATAGACTTCTCCGCGTACCAAGCGCGCAACCATTGAGCGCGGTCAGGGTGAGTCGGACGACGAAGGCGACGATAGTGCTCATGGGCTGGCTCCGGTGCTATGGGACGGCTCCCTTGGTGTGTCGTCGACTGGTTCGGCCTCGCTGTCGAGCGAGTCGAGGATGAACGCGACTTGGAGACAGCGGTCGAGGTCGCCGTCAATGCGCTCGATCACGGCGGCGGCCTCGGGCAGATCGACCAGGAAGGCGGCCGGCGAGCGGCCCAGCACCGCGGCGATCGCCACGAGCTGAGCGACGCGCAGCGGGCGCCGGCCCTCTTCGTAGTTTGCGAGTGTCGTGTAGGGCCAGCCCAGCCGCGCGGCGAGCTGGCGGATGGTAAGCTGCGCGGCGGTGCGCGCCGCCCGCAGGCGCGCTCCGATCTGGGCGTCGTCGTCGGCATATCCTCGGTCATGCGTCACCCAGATCGAGCGTACCCTGCTCGGGAAGGTTCAGCTCCTCGCCAGTCAGCGCCTGGTACGACTGGCGAATAAACGCGACGCAGTCGGCGTATTTGGCGGAGGGCAGATCTTCATAGCGGGCGATGCGATACTTGGCTTTCAGCAACGTCCAGCAGGCCGCGTAGGCGGCGCTTTTAGTGAGGCGCGGCTCACGTGTGGCCTTGGCGGCGCCCCAGGCCTCGACGAGTTGGTAGAGCTCGCCGCGCTGTTCGCGCGAGATCACGCCGCCGACGCGCTGCTCCATGGCTGCGACGCGCGACGCGATCGCGCGGATCTCGGCGCGCAGATCGCGCCAGGCCTGCCGAGCCTGATCCTGGCTGGTCTCGATCGCACCTTGGCGGGTCTCGAGTGACTCCTGGCGGTCGGCAAGCTCGGCGATCGCGGAGTTAAGGCGCTGGAGGTCGGTCAGGTCCTCGATCTGGCGGCTGGCGTCCTCACTCAGGCCGGCGAGCGCGGCGAAGGAGCGATAGACCTCGCGCACGATGTAGCGCTGGAGCCAGAGCAGACGTGGGCGGACCCCCTCCCCAACGCCGGCGGCGTTGATCATCAGTAGCCAGGTCGGAACGCGCTCCAGTTCCAGGAAGTCCTGGGCCTGCGCGCCACCAGGAGTGGCGATGCGGAAGCGGGCCAGGCCCTCGGCGAGGATGGCGTGATTGCGGATGCGCCGCAGCTGGGTGGAGAAATCGATCGCCAGCGCCTCCCAGACGTTGCGGCCGGCCCAGCATGCACCTGCGCAGTGAGCGTGGTGTCGTCAGTCGAGTGGCTGATGCAGACCTGCTTGAACATCTTGTGATCGACCGCCCTGTCGTTCCTTCTGCTCGAACGCATCACTGCTCAGCGCATCGTCCATGGCCTGCTCCAGTGACACGGCGCGGCCCGCTGCCCAGTGATCATCTCGTTCGGGTGATGGCAGCAGCTGGCGGAGCCGCGCCACATTGCGCTGAACCTGGACGACATCTAACGCCACCAGCGGTGTGGATAGTGCCTCTTGCAACGCTTCTGAGGCGCCAAACAGGCGCGCCGCACGGACAAGGTCGCCTTGGACGATTGCATAAGCAGCCCAGGCGCTCAAACAGGCTGCCACGGCTTGTTTGTCGCCAAGTGAGAAGTTGCCCACCAGGCTTTCGCGAAAGTGTGCTGCTGCTTCACTGACATTGCCGGTATTGAGCAAGGCATAGCCCAGGAAGCGGGCCAGCGCGGTGCTCGCGAATAGATTGCCGTGCTTGATCTGGTGCGCATGGCCGAGCTGCAATAGCTGTTTGGCCTGCTGATAGTCGCCCTCACTCAGCAGCAGAAGCCCGCGTTGATCGATCAGCACATCCTCAACCGCTGCCTGGCTCCTGCCAAAATAGTTGTGGGCCAAAGCCAGCGTTTGCTGTTGCTCCAGGTACGCGTGGGCGAGCGCGTAGTCGCCGCGCATTTGCGCATCATACATCCGCAGGTGCAGGAGTCCCATTTCCAGGACGGGATTCTCGATTTGGGCGAGCAAGGATTCAGCCCTGTCCAGCCAGACCCGTCCCTGGTCAAATTCGGCCTGTCGATGGTACACATACACAATCCCCATGTAGGCCCGCATACGGCGGTGCGCATCAAGTGGCGGCGCGTGCGCTTCAAGCATGGCCCGAAGCCTGGCCAGCAGCTCGTTTTGCCGGGCACGGATGATGAACAGTGAACCAGCAGCGACCAATATACGCAGGCCCTCGTCGATTCGTCCCATCTCCGCAGCCCAGTCTGTCGCACGACGGATATTCTCTAAGTCATCGGCCAGGCGCGTGATGAACGCGGCCCGGTCAACGCTGCCGTCCGCGCCCGGTTGCGGGCCAACTTGCTCGCCAAGAAATCCGACGATCTCTTCCAGGCATGGGGCATACCACTCGCTAAAGCTCAGAAAGTAGTCGAGATGACGGGTGCGGCCGGCGGCGCTTTCTTCGGCATCCTCCAGCCGCTCGGCGACATATTGGCGAATCGTTTCGAGAAAGGTATAGCGCCGTGCATCGCTGCGCGGATCCAGCACCACTAACGATTTACCCACCAGCCGGGTGAGCGCATCCAATACATCCTGAGCGTCGATCGCATCGTCGGCACAGACCGCCTCGGCGGCTGCAAGTGTCCACCCGCCGGCGAAGACCGCCAGACGGCGCAACACGATGCGTTCAGGTTCTGTCAGTAGCTGGTAGCTCCAATCGATCAGCGCCCGCAACGTCTGGTGGCGCGGCAGGGCGGTTCGGCTGCCACCTGTCAACAGGTGGAAGCGATCGCCCAGGTGCGTGGCAATGTCTCGGACCGACAGAGTCTTCACTCGGGCAGCAGCCAGTTCGATCGCCAGCGGGATGCCGTCCAGCCGCGTACAGATCTGCCGAATCGCCGCCGCATTGGACGCCGTCAACGCAAAGCCAAGCGATACCAGCGCGGCTCGATCGATAAACAGCTGCACTGCCTCAAAGGTCGCCAGTTCAGCTGGCGTCAGCTGCGCCTCGGGATCGGGCAATTGCAGCGTGGGCACGGGCCAGATCGTCTCACCGGCCACGCCGAGCCCTTCGCGGCTGGTGGCGAGGATGTGCAGATCGGGGCAGGCGCGCAGCAGCGCCTCGGCCAGCTCGGCACATACCTGGATGAGATGTTCGCAGTTATCGAGCAACAGCAGCATCCGCTTGTCGCGTAGGTACTGCAACAATACCGAGCGTGCCGGCTGGCTGGAGGATGGCAGACCGAGGATCGTCGCTATGGTTTCCGCCACCAATGCCCCATCGGCAAGGGCTGCCAGTTCGACTAGCCAAACCCCGTCGGCGAAAATGGGTATGACCGCCGCACCGACTTCTAACGCCAGGCGCGTCTTGCCGCTCCCACCGCTGCCGGTCAATGTCAGCAGACGCGCGCGCTGCAGCAGCCCTTGCACCTCGGCGATCGCGCGTTCGCGCCCAATGAAGCGGGTGAGCTGCGCTGGGAGGTTGCTCTGCGTGCGCTGGGTTGGGCTGGCGGTGGCCGCCGCCGGCCTCTCGTCAGGAGCGTCAGGGGCTGCACTCGCCCGGGCCGCCGCGAGAAAGGCTGCTCGCTCGGTCGCGTCCAGCCCGAGCACATCGGCGAGCTGGACGGCCAGCTGGCGTGAGGGTCGGCGGCGACCGGACTCGAGCTTCTTGACCGTGTCGAGGGCGCAGTAGGCAGCCTGAGCCAGGGCCTCCTGGGTCAGGTCGCGTGTGCGGCGCAGCTGCCGGAGCCGCCGCCCAAACTCGGCATCGTCGTGCATCAGATCCCCCGCTGTGGGTGGCCCTAGTATAGCAGACGTGTCCACCTGCTGTCACCTTTTTTGTCCACCTAAGCGTGCCTGTTGTCCACTCGGCGAACAGCGCCAGACATGGTTTACTACGTGCAGACGAGCACAACGAGCGACACACAAAGGAGACGACCATGTACAACACGTTTGTAGAAGAGCAGGTCAACTCTTTCGAGCGCGGGCAGCGTGAGCGCCAGGCCGAGATGCACCGAATGGCGAAATTGATCGATGCAGGCCGCCCAAACAGCTGGGCGCAGTGGCGCAGGATTCTCCAGGGTACGCTCGCACACTTGAGCGCGCTGGCCAGGTTTCGTAAGACGTCAGCGGCGCATGAGCGCTCCTGACACAGCCCACCACGCCATCCACGGTGGTAGAGCATACAGGAAGGCGTCACTGTCGCTGTTCACTATTACCAGAACGAAGCGGCGGCCAAGGAGACCCTGGCTATGGTTCGCGACCGTGGCGCCGACGGGTTCGTAGTCCAGGCCGACGTTGCGCGTCCGGAGGAGGTCAGCCGGATGATCAGCCGGGTCCAGGCCGAGTTCGGGAGCTTAGACATCTTTGTGAGCAACGCACGGCCCGAGTTGCCCTTCTTCTTCCAAGCGCCATTGGAGATCACGCTGGAGCAGTGGGACGTGGCCTTCAATTCACAGGCCAAAGCGTTCCTGGTCGGAGCGCGCGAAGCCTCCGGCCTCATGGGCGATGGCGGCCGGACGTCGCCTAGACCTACGCGACCGGCAGCCGCACCGGTGGCTTGCAACTCTGGGTCGCCATGGGCTCGGCCAA
>DATFXE010000552.1:0-2551 GCA_035258585.1 Roseiflexaceae bacterium
TCCATGGCCAGCACAGAAGCTCGACGCTCGCCAGCCAGCTTTTTCCGCCGCAATGCCGACGCGCCGCGTGATGGCCAGCCCCTATTCGTACAGCTGCCGGGGCTCTGGAAGGCCATGATCATCACATCATTCGTGATCAACGTGGTTCTGATCGCGGTGTTGATCGGCGCTGGCTACTTCTACTGGCGCTGGAAGACTGAGATCGCGAGCACAACCGTCGGCGTGCAAGGCTTTGCGCATGATAACGTCGCCGAGCTGCGCGATGTGGTCCAGCAGCTTCAGGCCGCGCATATCAAGACGACGATCCCGCTGAATCAGCCGCTGCCGCTCAAAGGCCTGGGTGTGGTCGTGCCGGTTAGCCAGGAGCCGACGGTCACGCTGGTCGATCCGGTCGATCTAAGTCTGGACGGAGCTGACATCAACCTAGGCGCCGGCAATCAGTTGCATGCGCAGAATATCCGCATTGTCCTGCCTCCTGGCACGCCGCTCAAGATCAAGCTCGACATGCAGATCCCGCTCGACGACGTAACCATCCCGATCAAGCTGAATGTTCCGGTCGATATCGCCATGGCCGATACCGAGCTGGCGCCGCAGTTCCGCCGCCTCGGCAATGTGGTCGATCGGCTGGTCTACCCGGCCAAAGATCTGCTTGGCATGCCGGATGTCAACAAGCCGGCCCCGCCGATCGTGCCCAAATAGCCTTTGAGTTTTCAGTCGTCAGTTGTCAGTCGTCTGTTGCGACCAACAACTGACAACTGACAACTGACAACTATGAACAAACTCATCCTCTGGGATATCGACGGCACGCTGCTCTACAGCGGCGGGGTGGCCGGCGAGGCGATGCGCGCGGCGATGGAGCGAGTGTATGGCCGCGCTTCGACCGAGGCGCGCCATTCGTACGCCGGCAAGACCGATCGGCAGATCATTCTCGAAACGTTTGCCGAGCGCGGCCACGACGAACTGATGGGCACGCTCGATCGCTTTACCTCTACATATATCGAGGAGCTAACCCGCCGGCGCGACGCCTTTCTGGCGCGCTGCCGGGTGCTGGATGGCGCCGCGGCGGCGCTGGAGCACCTGGCGAGCGCCAATGTGGTCCAGTCGGTACTGACCGGCAACCTGGAGCCGATCGCGCGGATCAAGCTCGACTTGATGGGCCTGACGCGCTTTCTGGATCTTGACGCCGGCGCGTATGGCAGCGATCACCACCGGCGGGCCGAGTTGGCGCCGCTGGCTGCCTCGCGCGCCCAGCGTCGCTATGGCCGCCCCTTCGTGGCTGCCGATGTGGTGGTGATCGGCGATACGCCCAACGATATCGACTGCGGGCGGGCGGCCGGCGCCCGCACGATCGCGGTGGCCACCGGCCCCTTCTCGGTCGAAGTGCTGCGCGCCCACCGGGCCGACGTGGTGCTGCCCAGCCTGGCCGATACCGACGCCGTGATCGCGGCGATCCTTGGCTGATCATCCATCTACAGAGCCCCACATCCTGATAACGATCTGATAAATCGTTCTCCCCGTGTTGCTCTTCGTTCACGCCTCGTTCAGAAGCTCCTCATTCAAGAGCTGCCCGCACGGCGCTACAATCTTCTCACTAACACGACTTACGCAGTCGGCGTTTGCAGCGAGGTATGGAGGGACCGGGTACTCTCTGGGTGTCCCTCCAAAAGCGCCTCTTTTGGCCGGTCTCGGGGGCGGTGCAACCGCCCCCAAACCCCCACTGCGTAAGTCATGTCATGAACGGCATTTACCGTAGCGATATTGAGGAGGGAAATCATGCAAGCGACATGGCTTCAGCGCGGCATGCGACTGGCCGCCTCGCTGGCGGGGTTGGCCGCGCTGGCGCTGGCTGCTCTGCCAGCCCAGGCCGCGCCTTTCAATGGGCAGCGCAATCAGTTTTCCGACGACGGCTTCAGGACCGTCTGGACTCGCACCGACGCGCAGAGTGTGCGCGGCGGGCGCACCTGGTACTGGGGCCCACAGCCCTGGTTCGACTACGCCGAGTTCTATCGGCAGGGTGTGAACGGCCTGCGCACCGTCCAATATTTCGACAAGGCGCGCATGGAGATCAACAACCCCGCCGACCGTGCCTTCCAGGGCGGGGTGACCAATGGTCTGCTGGTGGTCGAATTGGTCTCGGGCCACCTGAAGAAGGGCAACGACCCATACGATTTCGACACGCGCCAGCCGGCTGATGTGCCGGTGGCCGGCAACCCCAAGGCCGATAACCCGAACGGCACGACCTACGCCTCGTTCACGGGCCTGGCGACGTTCGACAACAACGGCTTTAGGGACGCCAACAAGCTCAACCAGCGTGTCGGCACGACGCTTGACAAGGGCGGCAACCTGGCTGTTCGCCAGGACCTGGCCGATGCGCACCCCGAGACCAACATCGTCCAGTATAACTCGCTGACCGGCCACAACATTCCGAAAGTGTTCTGGGATTTTCTGAACATGCAGGGGCCGGTGGTCGAAGCTGGGCAGGCGCGCAACCGCACGATCGTCGATTGGACCTTCGCGATGGGCCTGCCGATCACCGATGCCTACTGGACTC
>DATFXE010000553.1:0-5869 GCA_035258585.1 Roseiflexaceae bacterium
GGCTTGGCGACGCGCCGCACCCGCCGATACTTGAGCTGGTGAACCGCCTCGCGCAGCGGGCTCTGGAAGACATACGCGATGTGCACGCCCGATAAGCCGGGTGGCATGCGGCGCAGCGTGCCTGGGTATGGCGACAATGCCGAACGACACTCTGCGCAAAACAGTGTTCCAAGGCGCGCGCACCCGGCGCAGCGATCGGGAAAGAGTAGGGCTAGGAAGGCTTCGAGCAGGCCGCGCGCGGACATGGGCTACCTCGTGGGACATGAATCCAATATATGCTACCAAAGGTAGTATAGCTCTGCTCGTCAGACGGTAGAATCGGCCACTGGTCCCTTTCGAAGCAGCTGTTAGTACTGCGGATGCCCACACCTTAGTAACCCGTTCGCGGTCAGAAAGACCATCCCCCAATCCGCAACCCCTAACCCCTGGCGAAAAGCGCACCAAGGCTTGCGGCGTTGCTTGCGGTCGGCTATCATGTCGCGCCGTACTACGAACGCGCTCGCGTCGGCGGGCCATCTTGGAGGTGTCCTTGAAATACGCCATCGTCGCCATCGTCTCGATGCTGCTGATCACCTTCGCGATCGCCCCGCCAGCCACGGCTCAGCCCGGGGCTCCCGATCAAAACCTCTACCTGCGGCGCGCCACCTTCGACCCGCTGCGCGCCCCACAGATTTCCGCAGCTCCTGACACTGATCCATCGTCGGGTTTGCTGCTGGTGCAGTTCGACAGCGTGCCGACCGCTGAGACGCGCGCCAGGCTGGCGGCGGCGGGCTATCGGCCACTGCTCTACGTTCCATCCAACGCGCTGCTGGTTCGGGCCGTGGGCGCGCGTACCCAATCGCTCGCGGAGCTACCGGCGCTGCGCTGGACGGGCGCCTTTCAGTCCGCTTATAAGCTGCCATCCAGCCTGGATGCGGCCCTGACTGGGCAGACGGCCGGCCAGCTGGAACTCCGCCTGATCGCCACGCCCGATGCCGATGCTGATCTGTTGGTGCGGGCGCTCGAAGCGGCCGGCGGCGTGCTGAAGAATCGCGCTGACAGCCTGAATGGTGCCGTGCTGCGCGTGATCTTGCCGGCCCCCGCGTTGCGCGCCATGCTGGATCGCGATGACGTTTTGTGGGTCGAGCCGGCCTTCACGCTGACACTTGCGAACGATCGGGCGCGCACGATTCTTGGCGTTACGTCGGCCGCCGAGCGGCTCGGCTGGCTGACCGGGTCCGGGCAGCTCGTCGCTGTCACCGACACAGGGCTGGATGTGCAGCAAACGGTCGAGGCAAACGGCAACCCGGATTTTCTATCAAATCGGATCGCTGCAGGTTTCGGACCTGCTCAGATGTCCAATACCTGCGCTGACTTGCAGAACGGTGCCAATTGGAGCGACAAGAATGGCCACGGCACCCATGTAGCCGGTACCGCGCTGGGCGGCGGCCGCCCGCCCGCGATGCCTTCGCTGGCCGGCATGGCGTCCGGTGCCCGGCTGGTCGTGCAGGCTGTATCTAGCGGCGGCAGTACGCTCGATTGCCTGGATGAAGATAGCAGCTTCCTGGCGAAGGCGTATAGTGCAGGAGCGCGAATCCAAAATGGCAGCTGGGGCCAACCGACCGGCAGTGGCGTTTCAGATCAGTATGGCAGCTACACGGCGTTCGAGCAGATCGTTGACGAGTTTCTCTGGAATCACAAACAGCATTTGTTCGTGGTTGTCGCCGGTAATGGTGGCTTCGACGCCAAGTCGCCTGCCGGCGTGACCGACCCCGATTCGATCGACTCGCCCGGCACGGCGAAGAATGTCGTGACGGTTGGCTCCTCGGAGAACAACCGCCCGCCGACCAGCTCGACGTGTGGAAGCTTTGGGGGCAGCGGCAAGCAGGAGAATCAGTGCTATGGAATATACGGCAAGGCTCCGATCGCCAGCGATTTTGTGAGCGATAATGTCGACGGTCTAGCGGCGTTCTCCGGCCGCGGCCCGGCCGACGATGGGCGGATCAAGCCGGAGATTGTCGCGCCCGGCACCAATATCGTGTCGACCGCCTCGCACGCAACTGGCGCATTCTACCCCTACGGCAAGTATAACGCCGACTATGCGTATGACAACGGTACGTCGATGTCGGCGCCAATGATCAGCGGGCTGGCCGCGCTGACTCGCCAGTGGCTGACCGAAGCGCGCCACCTGACGGCGCCCAGCGCCGCACTGGTCAAAGCGCTGCTGCTGAACGGCGCGCGCGATCTCAGCCCTGGCCAATATGGCACCGGCGCTCAACGCGAGATACCGCAAGCCTGGCCGAACAACGCCGAAGGCTGGGGCCGCGCGGCGATAACCAATACGATCGCCCTCAATGGCAATCAGTCGATCTGGCTGGTCGACGACTCGGCCGGCTTGCCGCAGGGCGGCAGCGCAACATATAGCCTAAACGTCAGCGCGGGCGCACCGCTGCGGATCTCGATCGCGTGGACCGACTATCCGGCCAGCCCGATTTCCAGCCGGACGCTGGTGAATGACCTTGATCTGGAAGTGCAGCCCCCCAGCGGGCCACTGTTGCGCGGCAATGCCAGTGCGGATCTGCCGGCGAACTGCCGCGACGCCACATCTGGCGCGGATCGCTGCGACAATGTGGAAAGTCTGGAGATCGCCACCCCGGAAGCAGGCGTTTACACGGTAAGGGTGCGCGGCGCGGTGGTGCCGCAGGGGCCGCAGCCGTTCGCGCTTGTGGCGCGCGCCCGAGAGATCGGCGACGCGGCTCTGGGCGCGCCCGCACTTGAGCCGATCGGCGGCGCTGGCCCGCTGCTCTCTCTCAGCTGGAGCGCGATTGCAGGCGCGACCTTCTATCAGGTCGAACAGAGCACCAGCAGCGATTTTGCCGTCCCTACAGATATCAGGACCACGGTTAGCGCGAGCATGGGCATCGTAGCCGATAAGGGAACGTATTGGTTTCGCGTGCGTGCGTGCACATCGGCCGGCTGCGGAGCCGCTAGCAATGTGCAGTCTGCAACTGTCGCGAGCGCGCCGAAACGGCGCTACTTGCAGATCGTGCTCAATTAACGGACTCGGTGCTAATAAACTGTCCCAATAGTGGGGTTTGGGGACGGCGAAGCCGCCCCCGAACCCCACTATTGGGGAGGTCTGGAGGGGCCCGGGTACCCTCTGGGTGCCCCCTCCGCACCTCCCCAACTGTAAAGCTGATCGCTGCCAGGCGAAACCTTGTCTAAAATGGGAAAAGATCCTCAACTGGCCGGAGCTGGAGCGCCCCACTTGGGCAGGCGCTCACGCAGGCCAGGTCGTCGTAGCCGTAGCACAGATCGCACTTATCGGCACGCATCTGGGGCTGGCTGGTCTCGAGAGGAATGATCGCTTGTCTCGGTCGCTTGAGCCTGCGCCACAGCAACCAAAGCGGGGATGTGGCTGCCTGATCGTGCCGCACCATCTTGACCGCATCGTATGGGCAGGCCGGCACGCAGGCACCGCAGCCGGTACAGGCATCGGTGATCAGCAGTGCGCCGTTCTGACCCCAGTGGATGGCGTCAGCCGGACACGCTTCTACGCACTCGGCCCCAACACGGCACTGGCGGCACGAGTCGGTGATATCCTGCCCGTCGAGCATAACTCCGTTCAGGCGGATGCGCGCCTGGCCGTGGCGGCTCGCGCATGCATCCTGACAGATCGTACACCCCTCCTGGCAGAGCTGCGGATCGCGCACGAGCACGTGTGTGCCCCGCAGCAGCCCACGCTCGACGGCTGCGGTGAGTTGGTTGGCGCGCTCCTGATCGCGCCGGATCGTGGCATTGGCGGCGCGCCGCTGGTTCGCGACCTCCTGCAGCTGAGTGTTGAGCGCGGGCTGGCGCTTAAGCAGCCGGCTGAACTCGGCGGCTGGCAGCGCCAGCACCTCGACAGGGCTCAGCGCGCGCACGTCGGCATTGTGCGGGCTCTGTGCCAGCAGCGACATCTCCCCGAAGAAATCTCCTTCATCGAGGTGCGCGATCGCCTGCCCACCCTGTTCGACAACGACCTGGCCTTCCTCGATCAGGTAGAGCGCCTGGCCAGGAGTGCCCTCATGGATAATCGTGGCCCCGCGGGCGTAGTGCTGGACCCGCAGTAATGCGGCAACCTGGGCGCGCTCCAGCGGCGAGAGCCGTCCAAACAGCGGCACGCGGCCAAGCGTGCTTTCGACCATGCGCTGGCGATAGATCGTGCGCAGGGCTGCCGCAAGCTCGGGCGCGCTGTCCAGTATAGCGCGCAGCGATTCGCGCGCCACCTGGAGCAGGTAGCAGATCGTCTCCGCATGGACACTGGCTCCGCGGAATAGGTCGCCGAAGAGCGGCCCTTCGCCGAAGCAATCGCCGCGGTTCAGCACGCTGATCAACACCTCATGGCCGGCACGATCGTGCAGCGTCAGGCGTACAGTGCCGCGCAGAATCAGATATACGAAGTCGCAGGGTGTGCGCTCACTCAGGATGACCGTGCCGGGGATGAAAGCGCGTAGGACGCCGAGATCGGCCAGGCGTGCCAGATCCGTGCGCGGAACGCCTCGCAGGCAGTCGAGCTGCGCCAGGGCATCCACCTGGCGGTCGCGGCGCTCTTCTTCTTGCTGCGCCAGCGCCTGGGCGTATTGTCGTGCGGGTGGGTCCGCTCGATGATGGCCATTCGAGCCGCTCATGGGTTTATTGTTTGCGCATATCCATGAAGGCCACAAAAGCCACACCCAGTTCGCAACGATCGGCGTCAGCTGATCATTACGTCTGTGTGGGCTTCACACTGGTAGACCACGGGTGATCATATATGCGATTCGATCGCGGGGTTATTGTACCACGTTCGCTGGGGCTGTGGTGTTGTGGCTCACGAGGGATATCACCGGGCGTGGCGCTGCGCTGCGGCGCAGTCGTCCCCGCGCGACCAATTGCTCGATCGCGGCTTCGATCGCCGTGCCGGTCATGTGGGCCAGAGCCGCATATTCGGCGCAACGCTCAGGTCCAAGGGGGCTGCCCGCCGCGCCTTTGAGGATCTTGGCCAGTCCACTCTTGCCAACGGGAAATGGAAGGTGTGCCAGGCAGCGCTCGATCAGCTCGTCGATCGCGTCGGGGCCGGCTGGGTGTGCGGCAGGCAGGGCCGGGATGAGCGCGCGTTGCCGATAGGCCAGCCGGCCGGCGGCCACCAATGCGGCTATAGCCGCGCGTGTGGTGGTGAAATCTGCGCCGGCAAGTTGGCCAAATGCCGCGCAGGGCGGGTAACCGGGCTCGCCGAGCAGCACGCAAACCAGCTGTTTGTCGCTGAACTTGCCGGGCAGCTCGGATACTGCCGAAAGAATCGCCTCATTGAGCGTTTGAACGTTTGAACCCTTCGACAGGCTCAGGGCAGGCTGTTTGAACGATTGAAAGTTGGTCGCTGGTCGTTGGTCATTCAACGCGGGCGTGCAGATGTCGCATGCGCTTTGGCACACCGCCAGCCGCTCGCCGAAGTGGGCTGCGAGCATACGGTGTCGGCAGCTCACCGCACGTGCGTAGGCGGCGATCGCCTCGATTCGCGCATCCTGGCGGGTGTTGTACTCGGCCAGTAGCACGTCGATCCGGCTGCCAACATCGGCGCTAACGGGACGCAGCTCCAGCAGCATGTCGCGCGCCGAGCTATCGTAGCGCAGCAGCCCCTGGTCGTGCCATCGCAACAGATCGCGCTCGAGCGCGTCGGGTGTGTGTCGCGTGCGCCGGGCCAGATCGATCAGATCGACGTCCAGCGGTTGGCCAGGGCGTAATCCGGCTGCCAAGGTGAACGATTGAAATGCACTATTGTCGGTTGCGCCGTCGCGCATCAGCAGCGTGACGGCGCGCGGCAAATCGAAGTGGCGGGCCAGCAGGCCCACTCGCTCGAGCAGTCCTAGCGCGA
>DATFXE010000554.1:0-8991 GCA_035258585.1 Roseiflexaceae bacterium
AGCTCGGCGCCGAGCAGGCCCAGTTGGACCCGGTAGGCGCTGGGATTGCCGGGGTGCCACTCGAAGCGCGCCCGCTCGAACCACTGCGTCAGCAGCATTTCGCCGTTGGCGCCCTGCTCCTCACGCGCAGCGGTCAGCGGCAGCCCAAACAGCGCTAGCGATCCCTCATAGGCGGCGAGGCTGGGTTGCGTGAGGCCATGCGTTCGCCAATACGTCTGGAAGCCTTGCCCGCCAGCCTGGTCGCAGACATTGTGGCCGGTCTGCTCGAACCACAGACAGCCCGCGATCGGGGCGCTCTCGCGCCCTTCGGCAGCCAAGTCGCGGCCGAGTTGGGCCAGGCGCTCGGCGCCCATGCGCCCGAGCAGAATGTCATACGGCGCGCGATTCTCGGGGTGCTGCTCGAAGCGGTTGCGTTCGGTCCACTGCGTGACAAATTCTTGCGACGCGTCGCTGTTGCGCTCCAGCCCGGCGCCTGTTAGCGCGTAACCGAAGACCGGCAGTCCACCATTGTCACGCCAGAAGCTCGTAAATGTATCGTCCAGGCAGGCGACGCCGCTAGGCTGGTTGGGTAGGCATGTCTCGGCGGCGCGCGCGCCATGAGGAAAAGCGGCGACAAGGACGATCAAGAGCAGCAGTTGGGTTGTCGTGCGCATGTTGCTCCTCCCTATGCTGAGATGTTCGCTCGCGGGGAAATCTTATCTGCTTGTGCTTTCGAGGGCCGCAAATGCGCCATGCCCACTTGCAAATCACTGGCGGCGCACACCCGCACTCACGGCAAGAAGAGTACCACGATGGCTGTTTCTTACCATGGTCCGTACACCATCTCGCCGTGCGTCGCGGTCGGCATAGACCAGCCGTTTCACCACCAAGCCGCCAAGACACCAAGGTTGTACATTTTGGTGTCTTGGCGGCTTGGTGGTTATGCCCCGGCACTATGAAAGGCGCCTGCTGCTATCCGAAGGGAAGCGCGCGATAGTAGGCGGCGATCGAGCTGATCGCAGTAATGTTGAGTGCCAGCAGACCGGCGATCAATGCGATCTCGGCGCCGAGCCGCAACTTCTGAGGCCAGAGCGCCCACCAGCCGCCTGCTACGGCGAGCGCTGTGACGATGATGGCGGGAAAGGTATAACGCGCGACAGGAACGACATACAGTTCGCCCAGCAATGGCAGCGGGCGAAAGATCGTGTTGAGCCAAACCAGCGCTCCAACCAGCGCGAGAAACAGCAGCGCTGGCCCTAGCGTATGATGCGCGGCGCCACGCCGGGCGACAAGCCACCTGATGCAGCCAATCAAGGCCAGCGCCGCCAGGTAGCGGGCGAGATAGCGCCAGAGCGGATCGGCGAGCTTGACATTGCTCCAGGCGAACGAATCAACAAATGTATCGGTGGCGGGCTGTAACATGTACGGTAGGAAGACGGCGGCGATTCGCCTGACGTCGAACAGCGCGGCGACCGACTGAGTGGGCGAGCGATGGATGTACTTCACCAGCATCTGGTCGACCCACGGGCGCAGGCGCGGCCAGCCTTGCTCCCCCGAGCCGTTGCGCAGCAGGTTGGTAAAGCGCCGGCCATCCCACACCCCGCTGCGCGCCGAATCGTCATCGAACGCGGGCGCCTGGTCGGCCGTGTACTTGCCCTCGACGATCAAGGCGCCATCCAGAAACAGGTGCGTGGGTGTGGTCGCGCCCGCCGGCGCGCCAGCCGTAAGCATGTATTGTAATACGAAAATCTGCTCCGGCGCATCGAATGTCCACGCAACGAATGTCGGCTGCATGCTGGGCTGAATCGGATGCGCAGATGATAGAGGCAAGACCATGTCGGGGGTTTTGAATATCACACCCAGTGTGGCTGACATGCCGGGCTGATCGGCCCACAGCCAGCCACCTACCGTAATCGTGCGCCCGGCGGCGCTGCGGATCTGCTGGCCGAGCAGCGGGTTGATCAGCTGGCGTGTCACCCCCGGCTGCGCCTCCAGCATGATCGCGCGCGACCCCAGTGGTGTGTTGGCGCTAGAAACGCGTGTATCGGTCGTCTGCGTGATCTCGTCCCGGCCATGGTACCAGTAGGCCGCGTCGCCCCCGCCCAATACAAGCAATAGCAGCGCCGTGCAGCCGCCGAGCGAAACCGCGGCTAGCCAGCGCCAACGCCAACCGCGCTGGACCCAGAACGCGATCAGGCAGGCCAGCAGCGCCAAGGGGATCGCGATCGCCGCGGTGTTCTTGGTCCAGGCGGCCAGCAGCGCTGTCCCAAATACCCAGGCCAGCCGCCGCCAGCTCAAGCCGAAGCGAATTGTGCGCAGCGCGCCCCACAAAAATAACGAGAACACCGCGACGGCGCCGACATCGTTGTTCACCGCGGTCATAAGATCGACGAACGGCGGAATCAGCGCGATCGTCAGCGGCACCGCCCAACGAAGCACATGCCCCTGCGGTGTCAGGTCGCGCAACGCGCCGGCGGCGACCGCGATCGTCAGCACCAGCAGCAGCACCGACACTCCGCGCGCGACATACAGCTGGCTGGTGATGTCTAAATGCGCTGTCAGGCGCAGTGGCAGGCTGATGAGCAAATAGTAGGCCGGCGGGTGCAGCAGCTCGGTAACGCCGATCTCGATCGTACCATCGCTGAGCAGCGCTGGCTGAGGGATATTCTGGAAGAAGCCATGCTCGATCATCGAGGCGGCCACATCGCGGCGCACGGCCTGATCCTCGCTGCCAAGATGCGGCAGCCCCGGGCGATTCGCCAGCAGCCATGCATACTCGAAGTGCGTCGGCTCGTCGTAGTGCTGCCAAGGTGGCTGCAGGCACAGGTACAGCACGCCCTGGCAGAGCGCGATCAGCAGCACCAGTGTGAGCCGGGCGCCGTCGCTCGCCGACCGGCTGGCAAAGCGCTCGAGCGCAGCGAGGGCGCCAACGGTGGAGAGGCTGGTGGGGCTGGTCGGCAGCGAGCGTTGGCGCGCCACGCTAGTAGGCTCCCTGGCCAGTCAGCACGATCAGCACCGTCCGCATCAGGATGCGAACATCGAGCATGAGCGAATAGTTCTGAATATAGTACAGGTCGTCGGCAGTGCAGAGGTGTTGGTGCTCGAAGCCGCGCCGATTGATCTGCCACCAGCCTGTCATGCCCTGTGGCACCGTGAAGCGGCTCCACTGCCATGGTTCGTACTCCTCGCGCACGACGATTGGCAGTTCGGGGCGCGGGCCAACCAGCGCCATATCGCCGCGCAGCACATTGAACAGCTGCGGCAACTCATCCAGGCTGGTGCGGCGCAGCCAGCGCCCGATCCGCGTGATTCGCGGGTCGTCGGGCTGCTTGAAGGCCAGTTTGCCATCGGGGCGGCGCACAACCACCTCGGCCCAGCGCATGTCGGCGTCTTCGACCATGGTTCGAAACTTGTACATGCGGAAGAGCCGGCCGTTCTCGCCGACTCGATCGGCCGCGTAAAGCGCCGGGCCGGGCGAGTCGCGCTTGATCAGATATGCGATCAGCGCCATAAAGGGCGCAAGGATAATCAGCAGCACGACGCTGACAGCGATATCGAACAGGCGTTTGGCGATGCGCGCCTCGTCGCTGATCGCCGGAACGCGCAGGCCGACCACCGGCATTCCTTCCAGATAATCCACGCTGGCGTGCATCACCGCGAAATCCAGGAAATCGGGCACCAGCCGAATATGGACCGGCGCGGCCTGGAGCCGCCGGACCAGCTTGACCGCCTCGGGATGCGCTTCGAGCGGCAGCGTGATGATGATGTCGTCGATCGCGTAGCGCTCGATGATCTGCTCGGCCTCGTCGAGCCGGCCGAGCACCGGCCAGCTATCGACCTGCGCGCCGGCCAGCGCCGGGTCGTTATCCAGGAAACCGACCACTGGGGCGGCGCCGTTCCACTGGCGCATCAGCGCCTGGGCCAGCCGCAGGCCGGTCTGCCCTGCGCCGGCGACCAGCAGCCGGCTGCGCGTTTGTGTGCGAGTGCTGCTGTGCCGCACGATCAGCCGCATCACGCCATAGAACAGGATCAGCGCGATCAGATCGAGCAGCACAAAGTAGATAAAGTACAACCGCGATATCTGGCGGAAGGACAGAAACAGCGCGCCGGCAAATGTGAGCGATGCCAGCCCGACCGCCGCCACTAGCCGCCAGAGCCCCTCGATCAGCTGCCCGTTCCGCACCAGCCGCGGTGTCGAGAAAATGATCTGCATGATGAACCAGATCACTCCGACCAGCGGGAAGAGCATGAACGGGATATGATTCGCGCCCGGCTCCAATGGTGTCCATACCGACAAGCGCTCGCGCAGCGCCATTGCCAGAATCAGCATACCCTCGGTGATCACAATGCTTCCGATCAGCACCAGCAAGTCAAGATTCGTGGTCGTTCGTGATTTCATTGATCAGCTCCGCCTGTCCGGCCTGCTCGGCATGGGCTCCTGAATCAGGGCCAGACCTCGCGCGTCACCGCTGGAGAGATTGGCGTATGTCCCGCGACGAGATCTTCATATAGGCAGGCCAGCGCGTCGATCATCCGATCGGCCGTGCCGTTTTCTGTATAGAATTCATAGCCGGCGCGGGCCAATTCGGCCCGGCGCTGCGGCGATTGCATCAGCGCGATAGTTGCCGCAGCCAGCGCGCCATCGTCGCCCTTGGGAACCAGCTTCCCGGCCCCGCCGCGCAGCAGATCACACGTGCCGACGACATCGGTCGCGACGATTGGCACGTGGAGCGCCATCGCTTCCAGCGCCGCCAGGGGCCACCCTTCATAATCAGATGTGAGCCAGAACATATCCAACGCCGCCAGGATCTGATGCGAGTCGTCACGATGGCCGAGGAAACGGCAGGCGCCGGCGATCCCCAGCGATCGGGCGCGATGCTGAACGGCACGCGCGAGATCGCCCCCCCCACACCAGACGAACCGGGCGTCCGGCTGGTTGCGCAAGACTCGTGCTGCAGCCTCGAGGAACATAAACGGATTTTTCTGCGCGCTGAGCCGCGCGACCGTGCCGATCAGCGGGCCATCGCCGGCTTGGCCGAGCGCGTGTCGCATAGCGGATCGGTCGAAACTGGAGGGCAGCTCAATCGGCTGGATGCCGTTTTCGATTCGTGTGATCCGCTCGGGGGATATCAGGCCAGATTGCTCGATGATCGCCTGTTCGCTGGCGGAAACGGCGACGATCCGATCGCTCAGGCGGCCCGCGAGCCGCTCCAGTGTCAGGTAGAGCAGCCGGCGCGCCGGCCGCTGCGCGCCCAGGAAGGACAAACCATGCGGCGTATAGACCACCATCGCCGAGACGCCGGCGATACGCGCGGCCAGGCGGCCAAGAAACCCGGCCTTCGAGCTATGGAGATGAATGATATCGAAGCGCTCACGACGAAACAAACCCACAAGCCGCCACAACGCCGCGAGATCCGAACGAGGACTGATCGCGCGACGCATAGCGACCGGAACGACAGGTATACCAACGCTGGTGAGATAAGTTACGAATTGATCGTCGCCGTAGGCGTTATCGCGACGAAGTGGGCAGGCGACCGTTGACTGGAAACGGCGTTGGTCCAATCCGGCCGTGACAACCTGCACATGGGTACGTACTCCGGCGATCGTCGCCTCAACAACATGGAGGATTCGCATAGACAAGCGCGCAACGCTCCAAGTCGAACATGTGCGCGTAGCTAAGACGTTACTGCAGTTCAGCGCGCGACCTATTATAGCACAACTTATTGGGCCTCCCGACGCTCTCAAATTGTTATCCATTCGCAACCATTTTTAGGTTGCGCCGGCCTCGCTTTCAGCTATAATCGGTTCACAGGGCGAGCCATCATATGGAACAAAATGCCTATTGCGAATGGGTGCGGCGTATTGTAGGCTGTCTGTATGTGACAAGACTTATCAGGATAAACATGCTTCGATACCGTCGCGGCCTATTGCTCCTAACATTATCGTTCTTGTTCGTCGCGCTCGTGCCGGCTCAGGCCGGGCTACGCGCGCAATCCGCGCAGTTCAAGCTGTTTCTCCCGCTGATGATTGTCCCACCGGCCGCTAGCCCATTCGGCTTCGATGTGCGCTCCTACGCCAGCGACGCAGCGCTCCAGTATGCTAAAGAGGCCCGGGCCAAGTGGGCGCGCGCCGGCAATGTCTTCTGGTCAGATGTCGAGCCGGTGCGTGGTAGCTATCGTTGGGAAGCTCTGGCCGAGCTCGACGAAAACATTCGCCGCCTACAAGAGGTGGGGATCGAGCCAACGGTGGTGATCTCGCGCTCGCCGGCCTGGGCCCAGAGCGTGCCGGGCCGGCTGTGCAGCCCGCCCAAGCCCGAGCATATCGCCGATTTCGTGCGCTTCGCGCAGACGCTGGCGGCGCGTTACGCCGGCAGAGTGAACTATTGGGAGATCTGGAACGAGCCGGATGTCGCGCCAAATGATACCACCGACGATACTGGGATGGGCTGCTGGCTCACCACGAACCCGCCCTATCTGGGCGGCGGCTACTATGGCGAGGTGGTCAAGCAGGTCGCCCCGGCGATCAAAGCCGCCAATCCCAACGCGAAGGTGATCGCGGGCGCCCTGCTGTACGACTGGCCGGATGATACCAAATCACGCACATTTCTCAACGGCCTGCTTGCCTCTGGCGCTGGCCCGACGTTCAACGCGCTGAGCTTTCATGCATATGGGGAGTGGGGCGCCGGCGATCTGCTGATTAACAAGACTACGCATATTCGGCAGGTGCTGAGCAGCTATGGTATGCCAAACAAGGCGCTGATCGCTACCGAGATCGCTGCCACATGCGGCTCCACCAACATCGCGAGTTGCCCGCCGAACTTCGAAGCCTGGAAGCAGCGCCAGGCCAATTACGCCGCGCGCATTTATGCCGAGGCGATCGCGCTGAATCTGGCCGGCGCATTCTGGTACACGCTGGTCAGCCAGTCGCCCGGCTTCAACTATAGCCAGCTGATCGACGACCAGAATGGTACGTTGGCGCCGCGCGATTCATACTATGCTTTCCTCAACTCGGCCAAGCTGCTACGTGGAGCGCGCTACATCGGGCCGCCTGTGCAGGAGCCGCCACCGGACCAGATCGACAAGGTCCAGGTGCTGCCGTTTCGCAAGGCGGTCAGCACGCTCTATGTCCTGTGGGTGCCGCGAATCGATTTCCCGGAAGCCTACAATCTGGCTGTGCCAGCAGGTGCTCGCGCTGTGTGTACCGATCATCTCGACCAGGATCTGCCCGCGATTTATGATTGCTCAGATACCAACCGCGATGGCATGATACCGCGTGCAGTCAATGGGCTGCCGCAATACGTCGAGGTATTCGACCAGTAATACCAGAGCGACGTATGCATTCATGATGCTCGACAGAAGACCGGAGCCGAAAGGTCCGTCATCTGTCCCTTGAGCATGCTGGATGTTCAAGAGCAACTGGTATAATACGGCCCGGTGAAGAACTGGCGCTGTTTTCGTTGACGATGGACGATGGATGATCGACCATACAGTTATCGCCTATCGTCCATCGCCGTATGCTGAGATCGCTCTTCAAGGCTCATCTCACGCCGATTGCTGTAATTGTGGGAATGGCTGACCAGCCAAGCAAGGCTCCGCGCGTAGCCCTGCCAGCGCACCGACATGCGAATGAATAGCGGGCGCGCGAGCGTCTTCGGCAGCAACCGCGGGTTATGCCGCGCTACCTCAGTTGCATAGCCGGCCAGCGCGCGCCACCACAGGCCGGCCGAATGCAACGATCCATTTGTGCTCCAGGTTGGGGAGCAGACCTGTCGAGCCCATGCGACTAATCCAGCCGTGTATAGACTGGGGTGGCCCAACACGATTTGCGCGCGCAGTTCCAGATCATGTTGGCGGGCCTTCGCCAGCATACTGCTGTTGATTCTCCGGTAACGCACCAGCGGGCGCGCAATATGATCGCCCTGCCAGCCAGCCTCGGCTAGGCTCAACCAGAAATCCCAGTCCTCGTAGCCCTGCGGGTGGAGATCGCCGCGAAAGCCGCCGACTGCGGCCCAGGCCTGTTTACGAAACAGCGTCATCGGCACCATTGGACAGTCGAAGCGCAGCTTGTCCAGGCTATAGGCACCGCCAGACCAGATCCGGTTCTCTTCGCCAAACATCCGGACATCGGTATAGACAAAGCCGACCTCGCGCCGGCGATCCAGCACTGCGATCGTCTCGGCCAGCATTGAGGGCTCGATCTGATCGTCGGCGTCGAGCGGCAGAACGTAATCGCCGCGAGCGAGGCGAATGCCATTGTTACGGCTGGCGCTGAGGCCCTGGTTGGTCTGGCGCAGCAGGCGGATGGAATGCTGAGGATAGCGCGCGATGAGCTGCTCGGCCACTGCTGCCGAATCGTCGCTGCTGCCGTCGTCCACGATGATCTGCTCCCAGCCGCCGAAGGTCTGGGCTATGACGCTGGCAACTGCCTCGGCCAGGTAACGGCTGTGGTTGTAGCAGGGGGTGATCACGCTGACGCGTGGATGTGTTGATGTGTCCTGCATGCCGATAATCACAGCAATAAGTCACACGACTTACGCAGCGGGGGTTCGGGGGCGGTTGCACCGCCCCCGAGACCGGCCAACAAGGGGCGATTTTGGAGGAACTGCGTCCCTCCAAATCTCCCTGCAAACGCGGACCGCGTAAGTCGTGTAAGTCACAGCACTTACCAAACCTGCCTGCTGGAGCTGAGTAACTAACACTTGAGTGCAGGGCAGTTTGCGCTAGGCGCGAGTTGCGCGCTGCTCATAGAACGGGCATACTGGATGGTTGCGAAGCCAGTTCCAGAAAGGACCACTTCTATGAGCAGCTCTCAACAATTATACACGCGCGTGTCCATCAAGCTCCAAGCACTGCATCCTACCCTGCACCTCAAACGCCTCGCCGTCTGGGTCTGGGTGGTCGTCGGCTTAATCCAAGGGCAATCCGTCCAACTCAGCGAGATCGCCAACCATATTCCAGGCGATACCCAAGCAGTTGCACGCGTTGCGCGCATTCGTCGCTGGCTGGCGAGCAA
>DATFXE010000555.1:0-2596 GCA_035258585.1 Roseiflexaceae bacterium
AACGCCGAGCGACTTGAAGCTGTCGGAGTCGACGCCTAACCATGAAGTGCCGTGTACTATTCCCGCGAAGGAACGCGAAGCTGCACGAAGGCGGAGATTAAAACGGCTGTACTTAGCGTAGCTTCGCCGCTCTTCGCGGGCGATAACGGAACTAATCGACAGTCACATTACAGCGCGGAAAACGAGAGCGTCTTTAGCTTCAGGAATGGGGGTTGTCGCCACGAGGCTACCCCCTTTTTTGACCCCTGAAGCCGGCGCTGTCGGCCGTATCATGAGGGTAGTGAGCGTGAACATGTATCAGCCGATATCACCCGCACTTGACGCCTTCATCACACGGATGCCGAAGGTGGAGCTGCACCTGCACCTGGAGGGATCGATCACGCCTGCGACCTTGCTGCGGATCGCCGAACGCAACCATGTCGATCTGCCCGCGCGCGATGAGGCCGGCGTGGCGCAGCTGTTCAAGTACAAGAACTTCCAGGAATTTTTGACCGTCTTTATGATCCTGGCGCGCTCGCTCAAGCGCGGCGAGGATTTCGAGCTGCTGGCCTACGAGCTGGGGCACCACCTGGCTGATCAGAACGCGCGCTACGCCGAAGTCATGATCTCGGCCTTTCAGTACTATAGCCGTGGAGTAGATCTGGATGAGGTCGTCCAGGGCACGGCGGCCGGTTTCGCGCGCGTCCAGCGCGAGCGCGGCATCCGGGTCGGTATCGCGTTCGATTATGGGCGACAGTTTGGCGTGGAGACAGCATGGAAGGTGCTGGAGATCGCGGTGCGGAACATGCGCCACGGGCTGATCGCCTGGTCGATCGGTGGCGACGAGGTCAACTACCCGCCTGAGCTATTCACCGAGGTTTTTGCGGCCGCGCGGCAGGCTGGCCTGCGACTGATGGCGCACGCCGGCGAGGTGGGTGGCCCGCCCAGTATCTGGGGCGCGGTCGATGCGCTGGGCGTCGAGCGGCTGGGCCATGGTATTCGCAGCGTAGACGATCCGGCGCTGCTGGATCACCTGCGCGCGCGCGGCACCGTGCTGGATATCTCGCCGACCAGCAATGTCTGCACCGGCGCTGTGGCAAATATCGAGGTGCATCCGCTACGGCAGCTGTTCGACGCCGGCCTCCATATCACCCTCAACAGCGACGACCCGACGTTCTTCAACACGACCTTGACCGACGAGTACCGGCTGGCCGCGCGCATGTTCGGCTTCAACGCCGACGAACTGACGACGCTTGCGCTCAACGGAGTCCGTGCGACATTTCTACCGGACGCCGAAAAGCAGGCGCTGCTGCGAGAGTTCGAACGGGAGATCGAGGAGTTGCGCAGCTACATCTTTTGATATCTCGTCGACGTGCTCACCAACGGCAGCGTTGCAAAGCAGGTCGTTCCCTGGCCGCGCTCGCTCTCGAGCCAGATCCGCCCGCCGTGCAGATCGAGGATCGCCCGCGCGATGTACAGCCCGATGCCCATACCTGAGTAAGTTCCCCGGACATTGCTGCCCCGGAAGAAGCGCTCGAACACACGCTCTTGCTCTCCTTCCGGCACGCCAACACCGGTATCGCTCACCGCCAGCAGAGCTATCGGCGCCCCGCCCTCAGCATCCGATCGCCGCAACATCACAGCGATCGCTGCGCCATCGGGCGAGAACTTGATCGAGTTGCCTAGCATCGCATCGACAACCTGATATATGCGCTGCTCGTCGAAACGGCATGGCAGCGCCCTATCGCCGCGATCGAACGAGATTGTGTGCTGCTCGTTGGCGGACTGATATTCCTTCACGACGCGAGCGACGAGCGCCGCAAAATCGCCGGTGTGCCGATCCATAGGCATGCGGCCGACGCCGATCCGTGTCATATCCGAGAGCTGTTCAAGCAGTTTGGTTGTGCGGCCCACCTGTTGTGAGATTGTGGTCAGCCCTTTTTGGTACGGGTCGGCCAGATCTTTTGCCGCGCGCCGCAGCAGCAGATCGGCATAGCCCTTGATCGAGGCCAGCGGGTTCTTGATCTCATGAGCGGCATGCGACAGAAACTCTTCCCAGGCGCGATCGGAGGTCTCGTCGCGCTGGCCGAGCCGCGCGCCCCCAAGCACAGCTCCCAGATGGACCGCCACAGCTCGCAGCAGCAGATCGGCTGGATCGGGCAGCGAGTGCGTTACCACGGCCAGTGCACCAATAGGTTGGCTGGCAGCCCTCAGCGGTAGAACGGTCAAACGCGCTTCACGCTGATAGACCCACGCGGGCGGCTCTGGCGAGTCGGCAGCTATAGCCTGCTGGATTTCGGGTAGCAGCCGATCCGGTTCAATGTTCCGCCCGCCGATCCAGGCCGGGCCGCTTGACTGAACCAACCAGACACCACCTGCGATTATGATATCACGTGCGATCAGATGATCGATTGCCTGACAAACAGCCGCTTGCAGGTTGGTGGTTTCACTTACCGCGATCATCAGATCCAGCAGTACAGTCATATGTTCATGGTCGTGCTGTAATTTAATCACCGTAGTGCTCCATCGTCAGCGTGCTGCCAGGGCAAAACAAAACCGCGCCCGCGATCCCCAGGCGCGGTATCCATACCATCCTAGCAATAAGTGTTCCAGCATA
>DATFXE010000556.1:0-11831 GCA_035258585.1 Roseiflexaceae bacterium
TTGGCGCTGCACGCACTGCTGATCGCCGGCAGTGTGATCATGCTGCTGCCCTTCGCCTGGATGCTCAGCACCTCGCTGAAGACGCCGGCCGAGACGTTCACCTACCCGCCGATCTGGATCCCCAGCAAGATCGCCTGGAACAACTACACCAGGACGGTCTCCGCGATGCCGTTCGGTCGCTTCTATGTGAACAGCCTGATCGTCACTGTCAGCGTGGTCGTGGTGCAGATTCTGACGTCGTCGCTGGCGGCGTTCGCGTTCGCGCGGCTGCGCTTCCGCGGGCGCGATGCGCTGTTTCTGCTGTACTTGGCGACGCTGATGATCCCGTTTCAGGTCACCATGATTCCGAACTTCATCGTGGTGCGCGCGCTGGGCTGGTACGACACCTACCAGGCGCTGATCCTGCCGCCGGCCTTCTCGGCGTTCAGCACGTTCCTACTGCGCCAGTACTTCCGCGGCATCCCGCGCGATCTGGATGAGGCCGCGCGGATCGACGGCGCCTCGTCGTTCAGAATCTGGTGGAGCGTCATCCTGCCGCTGAGCGGCCCGGTTCTGGCGGCGCTGGGCATCTTTGTCTCGCTGAACACCTGGAACGATTTCCTCTGGCCGCTGATCGTCACGAATTCGCAGGAGATGCGCACGCTGCCGGTTGGGCTCAGCACCTTCCAGGGCCAATTCAAGACCGACTGGAATTTGCTCATGGCCGGATCTGTGATCGCTATGGTGCCGATGCTGCTGGTATATATCATCGGCCAGCGCTGGTTCATTAGAGGCATTACACTCTCAGGGCTCGGCGGTCGGTAGCTTGCGCAATTGCAGATTGCAGATTGAGTCTCAGGCCGCTCATTGCGATTGCCATGTGTTTTGCGAGGCCAGCGGCGCGGTAAAGTGATATCTTTGGCTGCGTTCACGATGACGATGCAGCTTTTCGATGTTTGCATCGAAGATCAGATGATCGTTGACATACAATCGGTTTTCGTTGCCATCCGGCGAGATCTTTCGCGGAGTTTACCCTGAGCACCGTCGAAGGGCTCAAGATGACGATGAAAAGCTTCATGCTTTGCCGAGGGGATGGATGAGACACCAGCTGGTTGCTCCATTGCTTGCGCTGCTGGCCCTGAGCGCCTGCCAGGCGGCGGCGCCGGCGCGATCGGGCGGCGCGACCCGGCCGGCGCATCCGCTCGCCGTCGCCATGCAGTCGACTCCGCTGGCGGCTGCGTCGCCATGCAGCGGCACGTTTGTGGCGCACGACCTGGATCATACGACCACGACCCCGCGTGAGACCGTGCGGATGTTCGAGGGCAACGGCTCGGGCGTGGCGATCGACGATTTGGATGGCGATGGCCGGCCGGAGATTGTGCTGGCGAACAGCTACGGCCCGAACACGATCCTGTGGAACCAGGGCGGGCTGCGGTTTCGCACCGAGCGCATGCCGCAGGGCGATTCGCGCGCCGTCAACCTGGTAGATGTCGACGGCGACGGGCGATTGGACATGGTCTTCACGCGTCGGCAGGCCGCGCCGAGTTACTGGCATAATACGGGTTCGGGCCGCTTCGAGCCCGAGCTGCTGCCGAACGTGGCCCGGCCGGCCTACTCAATCGCCTGGGGCGACCTGAATGGCGACGGCGCGCTCGATATGGTGGCCGGGTCGTATGATGCCGAGTTGCTGACTGGGCAGGGCAACAGCTTCCTGATGGGGCCAGGCGCGGGTGTCTACCTCTACGAGCGGCGCGGCGAAAGCTACACGGCGCGCCAGCTGGCTCACAAAGCGCAGGCCCTGGCGATCGCGCTGTTCGACGTCAACGGCGACGGCCGGCGCGATATCCTGGTCGGCAATGATTTCGCGGTGCCCGATCAGGCCTGGCTGGCCGAGGCCGGCGATTGGGTGCCCGCAGAGCCGTTTCGGGCCACCAGCCACAGCACCATGAGCTTCGATAGCGGCGACATCGACAACGACGGCCGCCCCGAGCTGTTCGCGACCGATATGAAGCCCTACGACACCAGCGTGGCGACGCTGGCGGCCTGGATGCCGATGATGAATGAGATGTGGAGCCCGCCGCTGCCTGGCGACCGACAGATCGCCGAGAATGTGCTCCAGGTCGGCGACGGACGCGTCTTCCGCAACCAGGCCTACGCGCGCGGAATCAGCGCTACCGGGTGGAGTTGGTCGGGTGAGTTCGGCGACTTGGACAACGACGGCGCGCTGGATCTGTATGTGGCGAACGGCATGATCGAGGCCGAGTTGTTCCGCTACCTACCCGGCGGCGAGCTGGTCGAGCAGAACCAGGCGCTGCGCAACGATGGCGCGGGACGATTCGCGCCGGCGCCGCAGTGGGGGCTTGGCTCGACCCGCAGCGGGCGCGGCATGAGCATCGCCGACCTGGATGGCGACGGCGACCTGGATATCGTGGTCAACAACCTGCGCGCGCCGGCTCAGCTGTTCGAGAACCAGCTGTGCGGCGGATCGAGCCTGCTGGTCGATCTGCGCTGGCCGGCGAGCAAGAACACTCGCGCGCTTGGCGCCACGCTGGTGCTGCATACCAGTGTGGGCGACTACACCCGCGAGGTGCGCGCCAGCACCGGCTATCTGTCGGGATCGCCTTCGCGCGTCCATATCGGCTTTCCGGCAAGCGCCACGCCCGAGTGGCTGGAGGTGCGCTGGCCCGATGGGGCCGTCTCGGCGATCGACAAGGTGGCGCCGCGCACACTGCTAACGCTGACCCGCGACGCATAGATCTTGCGCGGTCACGCCTTCAAACGCCGTTTAGCCTGCGTTCGCTCTGCTCCTGCATCTTTCAATCTGTTTTGGACTTACGCAGTTGGCGTTTTAGTGAGGCGCGGGGCCGTAGGCCCCAAAGAACCTTCTTTTTCTACCCACCTGTGGCGGCAGAGCCGCCACAGGTGGGTAGAAAAAGAAAGGGGTTCTTTGGAGGGCTTTGCCCTCCAAACCTCCCAACCGTGTAACTCCTACTGTTATTCTTTTTTCGCTCGCAGAGCGAAAAAAGAATAACAAAAGAAGGAAAAGTACCGCTGCGAATACCCTCACTGACAGGACTTACGCGGTGGGGGTTCGGGGGCGGTGCAACCGCCCCCGAGATCTCCCCTTTTTGGCCGGTCTCGGCCACATTCGTGGCCGAGACTGGCCAAAAAGAGGCGATTATGGAGGGACCGGGTACCCTCTGGGTGTCCCTCCAAACCTCCCTGCAAATGCCGACTGCGTAAGTCCTGTCAGTGAGGCGCCACATTAGTTATATTGTGAGAGGTGTGCCGCGATGGTAACAACGCCAAGCCAATACAAGGCGCGGATGCCCATTCTAGCCCTGTTGCATCCGCGCGAGCGGACGCGGCTGTTGGCCGGGTCGCTGGCGGCCGGACTGGCGCTGTGGTGCGCTGCCGTCTGGCTGCTGCGCCTGCCGGTGTGGGTCGCGACGGCGCTGGCGCTGGCGGCGCTGCTGCCGATCGCCGCGCTGAAGTGGCGCGATGACCTGCGGCGCTACGGTGTGGTGGTGATGGTGCTGAGCATCCTGCTGGCGACCCAGGGCTTTCACAGCATCGAGCACGCCGTCCAGGAGATCCAGTATCATGTGCTGAATTGGCCGCCGTTCGCATCGAGCGGACTGATCTCGGCCGCGAACGCCGAGTGGGTTCACTTCGTCTGGAACTGGCTGGTGGTCGCGATCATTGTGTATCTGGTCCGCGGCGGCATGCGCAATATCTGGGCCTGGCTGCTGCTGGCGTGGTCGCTGGCACATGCACTTGAGCATGCCTACATGTTCCTGCGCTACCTCGAGGTGCTGGGCGAGCTGCGCCGGCTGGGCTTCTCGAACGTCTCGGCACAGGGGCTGCCGGGTGTGCTCGGCCGCGACGGCTGGCTGGCCCGCAGCGCCGCCACACAGGGCACCTTCCTCTGCCGCCTGCCCGGCGTGACCACCGCGCCGCGGATCGATGTCCACTTCTGGTGGAACGCCGGCGAGATCGTGCTGCTGCTGGCCGCCGCGCATACCTTTCTGCGCTCGCAGGTCACGCTGCTGGCCGTGCCGCGCCAGCGTGCGGGCTGAATTTGGTGCAGCGAAGCGCAGGTGCCCCGATTTGCCCTCATGTGGTACCATCTATGTGCCACTGGAACCGTAATCGCAATATCAAGAAAGCTACGCCATGACCATCTCCAGACGCCCGATCACGCCCGAGGATATGGCCGACTTCATACGTCTTTCCGATCTGCAGATCAGCCCAGATGGCGCGCTGGTGGCGTTTGTCGCCGGCGAGCATTTCAAAGTCGATAGCGCGTCGGCGAAGAGCCAGATCTGGGTTGCGCCCACCCCATCCGCCATGTCAGGTTCAGAGGGCGGCGAGGCGCGCCCTTTCACCCGCGGCCCGCGCACCGACGACACTCCGCGCTGGTCGCCCGATGGCCGCACGCTGGCCTTTCTCTCCGACCGGCTGGAGGATGGTCAGCCGCAGATCTACCTGATCGATCGTGACGGCGGCGAGGCGCGCCGGTTGACTAACCTCGCGGGCAAGATCGCCGATCTGGAATGGTCGCCCGACGGAACGCGGCTGGCCTTTCTGCTGACCGATCCTGAGACCGAGGGAGAGAAGCGCCGCAAGCAGGCCAAAGACGACGCGATCGAGGTCGAGCGGAACCACAAGTGGCGGCGTGTCTGGACGGTGGATGTCGCCAGCGGCGCGACTCGCCAGATCACCAGCGGCGACGCGCAGATTTGGGAGTTCAGCTGGGCGCCCGACGGCGGGTTCGTGCTGATCGTCGGGTCGGAGCCGTACGAGTGGTCGTGGTTCGTGGCGCGGCTGGCGCGCGTAGGTCCGGCCGGCGGCGTGTCGGAGACGCTCTACAGCGTGCCCGAGAAGCAGTTCGCTTGCCCGCGCGTCTCGCCCGATGGCGCGTACCTGGCGTTCCTGTCCTGCATCTGGAGCGATCGCGGCATCAACGGCGGCGATGTGTTCCTGATGGGGCTTGAGGCTAGGGACTTGGGACTTGCGGGAGCTCAGGCAAATCAAGTCCCTAGCCTCAAGCCTCAAGCCCCAGTGGCGCGTAACCTGACCGAGGGCTATGCTGGCAACATCTGGTGGATCGAGTGGTCGGCCGATGGCACAGCACTGGATTATATGGCGTATGAAGACGGTGAGGCGGCGATCGGGCGGATCGATCTGGCGACTGGCGCGCGCATCACGCGCTGGAAGGGCGCTGTGGGCTTCGACGAGCGCTTCGGCTCGCGCTACATCGCCCGCGACAGCGGCGCGATCGCCGTGCTGCGCGAGGACGCCGGGCGCCCGCAGGATGTCTGGCTGGCTGAAGAGAGGCTGGGGGCTAGAGACTGGAGGCTAGTAAAGTCTGAGAAATCTTCAGTCTCCAGCCTCCAGCCTCCAGCCTCCAGCCTGGAGTGGCGCCAACTCACCCGCTTCCACCCTCAGACCTGTAACCTCGCCTTGGGCGAGACGCGCGTGCTACGCTGGCAGGGGACGGACGGTATGCCGATCCAGGGGCTGCTGATCCTGCCGGTGGGCTACCAGGAGGGCGCGCGCGTGCCGCTGATCACCTGGGTGCATGGCGGGCCGGCCTGGCTGTACACCCAGGGATTCTACGGCGCCGGGCGATTCCCGCAGCAGATGTTCGCCGGCGCCGGCTATGCGGTGCTGCTGGCCAACCCACGCGGCAGCGCGGGCTGGGGCGTCGATTTCACCGAGGCGAATATCGGCGACTTCGGCGGGTGCGACTACGCGGATATCATCGCCGGGGTGGATCATGTGATCGGGCTGGGCATCGCCGACGCGGAGCGGCTGGGCATCGGCGGCTGGAGCTACGGCGGCTTTATGACTGCCTGGGCGGTCACGCAGACCGATCGCTTCAAGGCGGCCATGATGGGCGCCGGCATCTGCAACTGGCGCTCGTTCCACGGCGTGGCCGAGATAGGCACATGGGACCAGATCTCCTACCGCGCCAGCCCATACGAGCGGGGCGGCCGCTACGATCGCTTCTCGCCCATCCACTACGTCGATCGCGTGAAAACGCCCACGCTGATCGTCCACGGTACGGAAGATATCATCGTACCGGTCAGTCAGAGCTACGAGTTCTTCCGCGCTCTGAAGGATCACGGCGTGCCGAGCGAGTTGGTGGTCTACCCGCGCGAGCCGCATGGCTTCCGCGAGCGCGGGCACAACCTCGATCGATTCCGGCGCTTTCTAGAATGGTTCCAGCGGTACCTGGGCTGAATTCCGTAATACAATTCCTCTTGACATCCGACATGCTGATCGGACGGAAGATGGAGGACGGAGGACGAATGCGCCGGTCTTCCGTCTCCCGTCTTCCGTCGAGCGTGACCAATGCATATCTCGGTTTGGTATAAGGGACTCAGAAATTTCAAAACATCCCAGGGTGGGGGGGCCCGGGTACCCTCTGGGTGCCCCCTCCACACCTCCCCAGGGATGATTTAGATTTTCCAGATCCCTAAGAGAGGATGGGTCGCTCTCAATAGCGTTCCGCAGCGCAACGAGGGCAACTATCAGCATGATATGCGTCTTGATCAACCCGTATGGAGGGGCAGCACAGAGCAAGGGCGCAGTTGAGAATCTTCAGCAACTTCTGGCCACGCGTTTGGCGGGCGCGCATGTCGACATTGTCCAGCACGGCGCGGAGCTAGCCGATCGCGCACGCGCCGCGCGGGCAAGCGGGGCAAACGTGATTGCCGCAGCCGGCGGCGATGGCACGCTGAGCGCAGTTGCTCAGGCGCTGGTCGGCAGCGACGTGCGCTTTGGCGTGCTGCCGTTTGGCACCCGCAACCACTTCGCCCGCGACATAGGCTTGCTGCTCGATCTTGGGCAGGCGGTAGACCTGCTGAAGAGCGATCTGACGCGCCGGATCGACGTCGGATCGATCAACGGCCGGTATTTTCTCAACAATGCCAGCATCGGCCTGTATCCTGAGCTGGTCGAGCTGCGGAACCAGGAACATTGGACCGCGTCGAAGCTTTTGCAAACCATCGCGGCCGCGCGATCGCTGGCTCGCGCCGCTCGATCCATTCCTATCGAACTCCACAGCCCTGAGCGGACCATACAGCAGCAGGCCTGGACAGTCTTCGTGGGCAACAACAGCTATAGCCTGAATCCGCTGAAGACCGGGCGACGAACCAGGCTCGACGCCGGAGTCCTCGAAGTGATCGTCGTGCCGGCACGCGTGCGCTGGATGGCCGCCCGGTTAGCGGTGCGCGCCGCGCGCGGCCATACGCTCGACAAGCAGTCGCTCCATTTGGAGGCCGACCAGGCAACACTCAGACTGCCGTCGGATGCGTCGTCGGAAGTCGCGATTGATGGCGAGGTTATGAGCTTCGAACAGCCGCTCTCGTTCTGCAGCGTGCCAAAGTCGCTGTCGACGATCGCGCCCATGGCATAGTAACTGCTACATCTCCTGGCATAGTCGCCTCGCGAGGGGCGCGAGAAGAGAGGAGGCCAAGCTATGCCGGATCGCAACGATCGTTTCACGCGCAAAGAAGACCGCATGGCCGAGCATGTCAAGCAGAGTGAGAAGAAGCGCGGCAAATCCGCGGAGCAGGCCGAGCGGATCGGCTATGCGACAGTGAACAAGCACAAGCAGGAGCATAAGCACGAGCACAAGGGCAAAGACTAAGGTTTGAGGCTTCCTAACCACCAAGACACCAAGACACCAAGAATATTTAATCTTGGTGTCTTGGTGGTTAAAATGCCGCTTGAGATGCGATAAGTCTAGCCTTTACTGAGCGCTGCACAAATAGCTAAACTTTGTGGTGGGGTGTGGGGCGGCGAAGCCGCCCCACACCCCACCACTAGGGAGGTCTGGAGGGCCGAAGGCCCTCCAGACCTCCCTAGCAGCCATCTTTAGCTGCTTATGCAGCGGTCAATAGGTGTTTGCGGGCTGATCCTCCCCACGGATCGCCAGCGCCGCGCGGCGCTCCAGCACGCGCAGGATGGCGTTGGCGCCGAATGCCAGCACCGCCACGGCAATGCTGCCGGAGACGATCTTGCGCGTGTCGCCGGTGGTGACGCCGATCAGCAGCGGCGTGCCCAGGCCGCCGGCCCCTACCAGCGCTGCCACCGTGCCAATCGCGATGATCGAGAGCGTGGCCAGCCGCACGCCGGCCAGGATCAGCGGCAGCGCCAGCGGCAGCTCGACCTGGCGGAATCGTTGCCAGCCGCTCATGCCCATGCCGCGCGCCGCCTCGACGATCGCCGGGTCCAGCCCGGTCAGTCCGACGACGATGTTGCGCACCAGCACCAGCTGCGCGTAGGCCACCAGCGCGACAATCGCCGGCGTGACGCCGATACCGAACAGCGGGATCAGCAGCACCAGCAGCGAGAGGCTCGGAATGGTGTAGATCACTCCCAGTACGCTCAGCACCGGCCCGCGCAGCCATTTGACGCGCGCCAGCAGCACGCCCACTGGCAGGGCAATCGCCAGCGCCAGCAAGAGTGACAGCCCGGTCAGCTCCAGATGCTCGACGAACGGGCCGGCGACTAGCGAGAAGGTGTCAATCAGGTCTTGCATGCTTGCTCTGACAAGGCGACAACGATCGAGAAAATATCACCTTGTCACTCCCTCACCTTGTCACCTTGTTGGCCCGCTCGGCAGACAAGGCACGGATATCATCCAGCGCAAGCTGGCCCAGCAACTCACGATTCGGTCCGATTACCGGCAGCGACTCGGCGCCTGAGCGCAGCAGCCGCGAGAGCGCTTCGCGCAGGTCGTCGTCAGGGCTGAGCGGCGCGGCTGGCGGCTGGCTCTGGGGCATGCTGACGCCGTCGCCGCCGCTGCGGGTGGCGATCGCCTCGCGCACGCTGATCAGGCTTAGGCGGCGCAAAATATCCTCGGCGCCAGTGAGATCGCGCACAAATTTGTCGTGCGGCCGCGTGATGATGCCAAGCGGCGTATCGTATTGAACGATCTTGCCGGTGCGCATGATCACGATTTTGTCGGCCAGTCGCAGCGCCTCCTCGACGTCGTGGGTTACGAACAGAATCGTCTTGCGCAGCTGGCGCTGAATGTCGGCCAGCTCGTCTTGCAGGCGCGTGCGAGTGATCGCGTCGATCGCGCCGAACGGCTCGTCCATCAGCATGATCGCCGGGTCGGCCGCCAGGGCGCGCGCCAGGCCGACACGCTGCTGTTCGCCGCCGGAGAGCTGGCGCGGATAGCGCGTGCGGTAGGCCTGCGGCAAGCTCACCAGGTCGAGCAGCTCGTCGATTCGCGCGTCGATGCGCGGCTGGTCCCAGCCGAGCAGGCGCGGCACCACTGCGATATTCTGCTCGATCCGCATGTGTGGAAACAGGCCAGTCTGCTGGATCGCATAGCCGATCCGCCGCCTCAGCTGAGTGGCCTTGAGGCTGCGTGCGTCCACGCCGCCGACCAAGATGCGCCCGCTGGTCGGCTCGTAGAGGCGGTTGATCATTTTGAGCAGCGTGGTTTTGCCGCAGCCCGACGGCCCAAGCAGCACGACGAATGTGCCATCCTCGACCTCGAAGCTAACCTGATCGACCGCCGGGCGCGATTCATCCGGAAATTGTTTGGAAAGATTTTCGACGACGATTGCACTCATGCTGATTTCAGATTGCAGATTGTAGATTGTAGATTAGGATTCTCAATCTGCAATCTACAATCTGCAATCTGCAATTACTTCTTCAGGAGGTCTGCCTGATCCAGGAAGGCCTTGGCGACTGCCGCGAACTCTTTCTTGTCGATATCGACCTGGGCGTTCAGGCCGGCGATCACGTCGTCGGTCAGCAGCGGCGCCAGCCTGTTCAGCGCGTCGGCGATCTTCGGGTTCTTCTGCAGCGTGTCCTGGCGGACTACCGGCGCGATGTTGTAGATCGGGTAGAAGGTCTTGTCGTCCTGGAGCACCACCAGTTTATCGGCGGCGATCCGGGCATCGGTTGTGAAGACCACGACGACGTCGACATCGCCGTTCTTCAGGCCGTCGTAGCGCAGCGGCCCGGTGCCGAGCTGCTTGAACTCCTTGAACTGGAAGCCGCCGTAGGTCTTCTGCAAGCCTTTGATGCCATCCTCGCGCTCGGCGAACTCGGCCGGGCCGCCCAGGCGCAGCTCGGGCGCCTTGGTCGCCAGGTCGGAGTAGGTCTTGATGCCATACTTGTCGGCGATCGCCTTGGTGGTCGCCAGGCCGTTGGTATCGTTGAAGGGTGAGGCGTTGAGCCAGGTCAGCTGGAACTGCTTCTCGTATTCGCTCTTGACGGTGGCGAGAATCTGGGCCGGGTCGGCGATCGGGTCCTTCTTCAAAATAGTCAGCAGTCCGGTCGAGGTGTATTCAGGGTACAGATCGATCTCGCCCTTCTTGATCGCCTCATGCGCCACGGGCGAACCGCCGAGATTGAGCTTGCGTTCGACCTTGAAGCCTTCGTTCTCGAGCATCAGCGCATACATCTCGCCGACGATGAACTCCTCGGTGAAATCCTTCGAGCCCAC
Source organism: Roseiflexaceae bacterium (assembly GCA_035258585.1). Lineage (GTDB taxonomy): Bacteria > Chloroflexota > Chloroflexia > Chloroflexales > Roseiflexaceae > DATFXE01. The sequence goes on from DATFXE010000556.1 coordinate 10,460, forward strand.
CTTGATCGGCGCCGACCCCGTGCCGCCACAGGCGGCGAGCACCAATGTCACAAGCAATCCCAATACCAACAGCCGACCGAACCGAGCGGACATATTCATAGAGCGCATCCTTTCTTCTCAATCAGGCCGAAAGCACATCAAACCGCCGTTGCAGGCCGGCCAGCGCCGCCTCGGAGATCAGCGCCAGCAGCGCCACCGGCACGGCGCCAACAAGCATGATCCGCGGATCGTAGAGCGCGAAGCCGCGGGTCACGAAATCGCCCAGGCCGCCGCCGCCAATGAAGGCCGCTAGCGTAGCGCTGGCCACCACCTCGACAGCTGCGGTACGTATGCCGGCGATGATCGCCGGCAGCGCGATCGGCAATTCGACCTGCCGGAGCACCTGGCCCGGCTCCATTCCCATGCCGGTAGCCGCCTCGACGATCGCCCGATCGACGTTGCGAATGCCGGCGTAGGTGTTGATGATCACCGGCGGAAAGGCCAGTACCGTCAGTGCGAACAGCGCCGGCCGGAAGCCAGTGCCCAGATACGGCAGCGCCAGGAACAGGATCGCCAGGCTGGGAATGAGCCGCAGCGCGCCGAAGGCATTGATCACGACATCTGCAGCGCGCACTCTGCGCGTGATCCAGATACCCAGCGGTACCCCAATTAGCACACTGAGTGCCAACGCCGTCAGGCTGAGCGTCAAATGACGGCCCATTGCCTCCCAGAAGCGGCTCTGATTTTCCAGATAATACTGGTATGCCTCAAAAATGAGCTGCATGACAAGCGCGCACCAAAAATCTGAGCGACAACGCTCCCACGAGTGCGTAGTCTCCGCGCATCTGGAATTGTTACACGCAAGCTGGAAATGCGGTGGGGACCAATGCGAGCACGCCACAGTGCCGCGCGTATCATACCATTTCCCCGGCTGAACTTCAACTATTGACCGCTGCATAAGCAGCTAAAGATGGCTGCTGGGGAGGTCTGGAGGGCCGAAGGCCCTCCAGACCTCCCCAGTGGTGGGGTATGGGGCGGCGAAGCCGCCCCACACCCCACCACAAAGTTTAGCTATTTGTGCAGCGCTCAGTATACTCTCTTCTCCGCTGATATATACGTAGTCGCACATCTGTTTGGGTTGGTTGCGGGCGATCTGCCGCCTGGGCTGGCTTTGGCCTGTGATTCTCAAGCGGACGCAGCCGATCGTTGGTGCTATACTGGAGGCGCTTGGTATGAGGAGGTGCGCTATGGCCGGTCGGTGGCGGCGCGGGTGTGTGTGGCTGCTGGCGATGCCGCTCGCCACAGTCATGCTCGTCGGTGTGCTGGCCGGGGTCGGTATCCTGGTTGGCCTGCGCCAGCCGGATAGAGTCTGGACTGTGCCGATGCGGCGGGG